>JBBSDY010000160.1:0-7726 GCA_038240245.1 Polyangiales bacterium | reverse complement strand
GCGCACTGCGAGCTCGAGCACGACAATCCTTTCCAGCTCATCGTGGCCACCGTGCTGTCGGCACAAACGACCGACGTGCTGGTCAACCGTGTCACACCCGAGCTCTTCCGGGCCTATCCAACCCCCGAGGCGCTCGCCGCCGCCGCCCAGGACGACGTCGAGAAGGCATTGAGCCGCATCGGGATGTTCCGGCAGAAGGCCAAGAACATCATCGGGCTCGCAAAAAAGCTCGTCGCTGACCACGGTAGCCAGGTGCCGCGCACGCTCGACGCGCTCGTCCTGCTGCCTGGCGTCGGCCGCAAGACGGCGAACGTAGTGCTCGGTGTCGCCTTCAATACGCCCGAAGGGGTCGTCGTCGACACCCACGTGCAGCGCATCTCGCAGCGCCTCGGCTGGACCCGGCAGGTGACGCCCGAAAAGATCGAGCAAGACCTGATGAAGCTCTTCCCGCGCAAAAACTGGGACCAGCTGAGCCACGTTCTCATCTTTCATGGGCGCCGCGTGTGCTTCGCGCGCAAACCCTCGTGCGTCACCTGCGTGGTCAACGACATCTGTCCGTGCGCCTTCAAGGCCGAAAACGTGGGACGCAAGGCGCCCCGCGCACGCAAGCCAGCCAAAGCGAAGAAAGCCCCGCCTCGCAAGCCCGCGAAGAGAGCGCGCCGATGACCAACGATCTCTTGATGCTCCTCTACTCTGCGGTCCTCGCGTGGGTGATGCTGCTCACGGCGAGCCTGCTGCGCACGGGTGCGCAGGGCTTGTCGGGGATGAAGGTTGCCCTCGGCAACCGTGACGACTTGCCCCCTCCCACGCCGCTGGCCGCCCGCGCGGATCGCGCCGCCAAGAACATGCTCGAGAACCTGGCGCTCTTCACGGCCGTGCTCGTCGCTGCCCGGCTCGGCGGAGCTCACGACGCGCGTATGGATCTGGGCGCCAAGATCTTCTTTTGGGCGCGGGTCGGCTATTTTCCCGTCTACCTCGCAGGCATTGCCTACGTGCGGACCGCCATCTGGATGGTCAGCATCGTGGGCCTGGCGATGATCGTGGCCGCCGCGTTCTAGAGCGCTGCTGGCTATTCGGCTGCCTTCACGCCCGACACCATCCCGAGGAGCGTCTTCTTCGCGTCACCCAGGACCATCATCGTGTTGGGGGCGATGAAGAGCTCGTTGTCGATGCCCGAGAAACCCGGGTTCATGCTGCGCTTTAGGACGAGCACCGATTTGGCCAGCTCCACGTTGAAGACGGGCATGCCGAAGATGGGGCTCTTGGGATTCTTCTTGGCGGCGGGGTTGACCACGTCATTGGCTCCGACGACGAGCACGGCGTCGGTCCGCGCAAAGTCGTCGTTGATATCGTCCAGATCGAAGAGCTGATCGTAGGGCACGTTGGCCTCGGCGAGCAGGACGTTCATGTGACCCGGCATGCGGCCGGCCACCGGATGAATCGCGTATTTGACCGTGGCCCCGCGGGATTCGAGGGCGGCGGCCAGATCGCGCACGGCGTGCTGCGCCTGTGACACCGCCATGCCGTACCCGGGGATGACGATGACCGACTGCGCGGCGGCCAGAACGCCCACCGCATCTTCGATCGTCGCAAGGTTCACGCTGGCACCAGCGGGCATCACGACGCTGGACGTTCCCGTCGAATCGCCCGTCCCGAATGCCCCGAAGAGTACGTTGGCGAACGACCGGTTCATCGCCTTGCTCATCATCATCGACAGAAAAAAGCCCGAGGTGCCGTCGAGAGCGCCCGCGATGATGAGCACGTTGTTGGTCAAGGCGAAGCCGGTGGCCGATGCCGCAAGGCCGGCGTACGAGTTGAGCAGCGAGATCACCACCGGCATGTCGGCGCCGCCGATGGGCATGACCGCCAGGATTCCGAGGAGAAAACCCGTGCCGCACATGGCGTAGAACAGCTCGACGTGAGAGGGGTCGATCACGAAGAACACCAGCATCACCAGCGATCCGCAGAACATGCCCACGTTCAAGACGTTGAGCCCCTTGAACGTCACCGGCGCGCCGGTGATGAAGCCCTGCAGCTTGCCGAAGGCCATCAAGCTTCCGGTGAACGTCAAAAAGCCGAGGAACACCTCGAGGCCGAGCGCGGTTCGCGTGACCACGGTGAGATTGGTGCCGTGCGTGTAGAACTCCGAGACACCGACCAGGGCCGCGGCCAGACCGCCGAACGCGTGCGAGAACGCGATTCGTTCGGGCATCTTGGTCATCGGGATCCAGATCGAAATGGATGCTCCGATGAGCGAGCCGATGACGAGCCCGGGGATGATCCACGTGTAGGTAACGATCTCGTGGTGAAAGAGCGTCGCCCCTACAGCGATGGCCATGCCGATGACGCCGAGCCCGATACCGCGACGCGCGTGCTTGGGCGAGCTCAGGCCCTGCAGCGCGAGGATGAAACAGATCGAAGCGATGAGGTAGCTGAAGTTAATGAACTGGTCGTTCATCAGTGCTTACCCGGCTGGACGGCCTTTTTGCGGAACATCTTGAGCATGCGATCGGTGATCAAAAACCCACCGACAGTGTTGATGGTGGCGCACGTCACGGCGATGGCGCCGAGGACGGTGCTCACCATGTTGAAGTTGCCGCCGGCCGCGACGAGCGAGCCGACCAGCGAAATCCCGGAGATGGCATTGGTGCCTGCCATGAGCGGCGTATGCAAGAGGTGCGGAACCTTGGAGATGACGTGATGTCCGAGAAATCCGGCCAGCACGAAGATGTAGAGCGCGAACAGCAGTTCCTGGGTCATTTAAGCGGCTCCTTTGGCCGTGACGAGCTCGCTCACCCGGGTGTGCACGACTGCGCCGCCGTGGGTGATGACGCAGCCCTTGGTGATCTCCTCGGCAAGATCGATCTTGAGCACGCCGTCGCCGAGCAAGTGCACGATGAGCTTTTCCATGTTGCGCGAGTACATGTGGCTGGCGTCGACCGCGACCTTGGCCTGGAGATTGGTGGTGCCGATGATGGTGACCCCATTGTCCACCACGATTTCACCGGGCTTGCAGAGCTCGCAGTTGCCCCCCTGCTCGGCGGCCAGATCGACGATGACCGATCCGGGTCGCATGCCGCGCACCATCTCGGCGGTGATGAGGATGGGCGCGCGCCGGCCGGGAATGAGCGCGGTGGTGATGACGGCGTCCGACTTGGCGATGTGACGCTTCAACACCTCGGCCTGCTTCTTCTTCTCGTCCTCGGTGATCTCTTTCGCGTACCCGCCCTGCGTCTGCGCGTCCTCGAGCCCTTCGACCTCGACGAACTTGGCGCCCAGGCTCATCACTTGCTCTTTAACGGCCTTGCGCACGTCGAACGCTTCGACCACCGCACCCAGGCGTCGCGCCGTGGCGATGGCCTGCAGGCCGGCCACGCCGGCGCCGAGGATGAGCACCTTGGCGGGCGGGATGGTGCCGGCGGCGGTCATCAGCATGGGGAAGAACTTGGGGACGGCCGCCGCGGCCAGCAGCACGGCGTGGTAGCCAGCCGCGGTCGTCTGCGAGCTCAGCACGTCCATGCTCTGGGCCAGCGTCGTACGCGGAATCATGTCCGCCGAGATCGCCGTCACCTTGCGAGCTGCAAGAGCGCGCACCAGATCGACGTTGGTCAGCGGGTAGAGCAGGCTGATGAGCGTCGTGCCCTCGCGCAGCTTGGCGATTTGCGCGATCGTCGGCGGATGGATCTGCACGACGAGATCGGCCTTGGAAAATAGCTCGTCAGCCGACGCCTCGATGGTGGCGCCGGCGTTCTTGTAGTCCTCGTCGCGAACGTAGGCGCGCTCACCGGCGTGCGTCTCCACGCTCACGTCGACCTTTTTCGCCAGCAGGCGTTTGATCGTCTCGGGGATGATCGCCACCCGAGTCTCACCAGGAGTGTTCTCTTTGGGTACCGCTAATCTCATGGGCCCTTTCGCAGAACGCCCGTGACGCCATGACCACCAGACGAGGGGACGTCGTCGCTCCGCCGCGCGGGGTGGCGTACCAGACTGCCGGCCCGTATCACAAGCCCCTTGCGTGCTCCGCGACGAGGCAGAAGCACCGACACCACCCGCGATGAGGCGCCACCGACGCCACGCACCCGCCGAAAATATCCACAACTAGTTGAAATGGCTACTTAATTATCGCTGTCACGAAGGCGCTCCTCGGAAACGACGGAGGAGCTCCTCGGCACCGGTGTAGGGGTCGATTTCTCGGTGCGAAATTCGCGCTGCCAGGGCCCCGACTTCGTGGGCGAGCGATCCCAGCACCTCGCGTGCCACGGCGCCCGAGAGCATGCCCGTCAGCTCCATGAGCAACCGCTCGTCTCGCCGCTGCCGACCCGCCGTCGTCGTCTGCACCCAGACTCGGTGCTGATCGAGCCGGGCGAGAAGCTCGGTCACCCCTTGTTTTTTCGTCGCCACACACTTCTCAATCGGCGGAATCCACTTGCCCTCACCCTGGACGACGATCGCGGGTGAACCATCGAGCTTGCCGGCGCCGTGGCTCGCGGAGTGGGAGCCTCCCAGAACCGTTTCGCCGCCGAGCGCGATCATGAGCTCGAGATCGCGCACCGTCGAATCGGCGCCCTCGTGATCAGCCTTGTTGACCGCGAAGACGTCGGCGCACTCGAGGATGCCCGCCTTACTTGCTTGCACGTCGTCGCCCATCCCCGGTGCCATCACCACCAGCGTGGTGTGGGCCGTCCGCGTCACCTCGAGCTCGTCTTGCCCGACGCCGACGGTTTCGACCAGCACGACGTCGGCTCCCCAGGCATCGAGGACGCGCACCACGTCGCGCGCCGAGCGCGACAATCCGCCCAGTGCGCCCCGCGTCGCCAGGGAGCGAATGAAAACCTTGGGATCGCCCTCGTGGCGCTGCATGCGAATGCGATCGCCGAGGATGGCCCCGCCAGAGAACGGGCTCGTCGGATCGACGGCCACGACCGCCACCTTGGCGTCCCTGGCGCGCAACAGCTCGATCAGCCGGTCGACCAGGGTGCTCTTTCCCGATCCGGGATTGCCCGTCACCCCGACGATCCACGCCTTACCGGTGGCGGGAAAGAGCTTTTTCAAAAGATCGATGTGCCCGGGCCGTTCGTCGTCGACGATGCGACAGGCGCGCGCCGCGGCTCGGACGCTGCCCGCCGTCACCTCGCTCGCGAGATCGTTCATCGACGCCCTCGCGGTATCATGAGGTAGAGTCTAGCCGGGTTCGCCACGGCGACGCCTGTAGAGTGGTCTGTCATGGGCACGAACTGACGCAGTCATGCTAGGTAAAAGCTGACCATGCAACGAATTTGGCTCTGGAGCCTGATGGGCACCTCGCTCGCCATGAGCGCTGCCTGCGCAGCCGACAAGGGCCCCGATCCCTGCCCCGACCTTCCTCCCTGCATCGCCGGCTCGACTTACAACGCGACGGCCTGCGAATGCCTTCTCGACGACGAGGTATCCGACGCATCGGACGCCGAAAACGCCGACCACGCTAGCGAGCTCGATGCAAGCAACGATGCGGCCTTCGACACATCCGCGCCGACGCCCGAAGATGCTGGCCACGCCGAGGCAGCGGCCGAAGCGGATTGATCGTTTGCGGGATGATCGGAGCCCCTACCTGGCGACTCAAATCCCCTGCGCGATGACACGCTCGATCGTGCGCGTCGACATCTTGCCGGCCATGACCTCGGGATCGCGCAGCAGGCGCTTGTGCAGCGGGATGTTCGTGCGAATCCCGCTCACGATGAACTCGTCGAGCGCGCAGGACATTCTGCGCAGCGCCTCGTCACGCGTCGGCGCGTGCACGATCACCTTGGCGATGAGCGAATCGTATTGCGAGGGAACCCGCCAGCCGCCGTAGACCCCCGAATCGATCCGCACGCCGCTACCGCCGGGCGGATAATACTCGGTGATGACCCCCGGCCAGGGAGCGAAGCTCACCGGATCCTCGGCGTTGATGCGGCATTCGATGGCGTGGCCACGAAAGCTCCACGGGCGCGTGTCCGGCAAATCGATGCGCTCACCGGCAGCCGCGCGGATCTGCTCCTTGACGAGATCGACGCCGGTGGTCATCTCGGTCACCGGGTGCTCGACCTGCACACGCGTGTTCATCTCCATGAAGTAAAGCGCGCCATGCTCGTCCATCAGAAACTCGAGCGTACCGAGCGTGGTGTAGTTGGTCGCCGCGATCGCCTTGCGAATCAGCTCGCCCATCTCGGCGCGCCTTTCTGCCGTGATCACCGGGCTCGGCGCCTCTTCCATGATCTTCTGGTGGCGGCGCTGCAACGAGCACTCGCGCTCGCCCAGCGTCCAGACGCCGCCGTGGTGATCGGCCAGCACCTGGAACTCGATGTGCCGCGGCGTCTCGACGTAACGCTCCAGATAGACATCGGGATTCTTGAAGCCGGCCATCGCCTCGGCCGTCGCGCTCTCGAATGCTCGCGGAAGCTCGTCGGGCAAGCGCACGATCCTCATGCCGCGCCCTCCGCCGCCGCCCGATGCCTTGATGATCACGGGAAAGCCGATTCGCTCGGCCTCCTTCAGCGCGTGCACCACGTCCTTGAGAACTCCGGTTCCGGGCAAGAGCGGCAGGTTGTGACGGACGGCCTCGGCGCGCGCGCTGACCTTGTCGCCCCAGGTCCGCATGGCCGCGGGGCTCGGACCGATGAACGTGAGACCGCACTTGCCGCACAGCTCGGCAAAGTGCGCGTTCTCCGAAAGAAAGCCGTAGCCGGGGTGGAGGGCATCGGCGCCGGTGATCTCGGCGGCGCTGATGATCGAAGGAATGTTGAGGTAGCTGCGCGTCGCGGGCGCCGGCCCGACGCACACCGCTTCGTCGGCGAAACGTACGTGAAGGGCCTGCGCATCGACGTCGGAATGGATCGCCACCGTGGCAATGCCCATCTCGCGCGCTGCACGCAGCACGCGTACGGCGATCTCGCCCCGGTTCGCGATGAGGATCTTGCGAAACATGCGATCGCTCGGTCGCTACGCCTTCTTGACCTTGAAGAGCCGCTGCCCAAACTCGACCGGGCTCCCGGTCTCGACCAGGCACTCCATGATGGAGCCGGCGAACTCGGCCTCGATCTCGTTCATCAGCTTCATGGCCTCGACGATGCAGAGGGCCTGGCCGGGGCGGATGTTGCTGCCGACGTCGACGAACGCCGGCGCCTCGGGCGAGGGCGCTCGATAGAAGGTGCCCACGAAAGGCGACGTCACGTAGGCGATGTTGCCCTCGGGTTTAATGGCTGGCGCATCGGCGACGGGTGCCTCGGCTACGTGCGCCCCCATGGCATGCGTTGCAGCCTGGGTGGTGACGGCGACGATGGGCTGACCGCGCTTCAAGTGAACGCGAACCTTCTCGTCTTCGAACTCGAACTCGGAGACGTCGCACTCCTCGAGGACCTTGAGCAAACCCTCCAGCTTCTTCAAATCGATGTTCACGGCCGGCAAAACTACGCGAGCTTGCTCGCGCAATCTAGCTGATAGTTTTTTCTAGCCCCCAGGGCTCACTCGTTTCGCGGCTTTGGGCTCAACGCTTTGCGTCAAGATGGTCGAGCAGCCCTCGCAGCGCGAGCGCGTACGAGCCTGCGCCAAACCCGGAGACCTTGCCGAGACACGCAGCCGCCAGCTTCGACTCGTGCCGGTACCCTTCGCGCGCCTCGGGATTCGAAAGATGCACCTCGATCGCCGGCAGTCCGATCGCGCGAAGAGCATCGTAGAGGGCGAGCGAGGTGTGGGTGAGGGCGCCCGCGTT
>JBBSDY010000159.1:0-7731 GCA_038240245.1 Polyangiales bacterium | reverse complement strand
GTCGACGAAGACGGGAACCGCGTCGTGGAAGAGCGCCGCATTGGGAGTGGAGATGAAGGTCATCGGCGTGGTGATCACCTCGTCGCCGGCGGCGATGCCGAGCGCGTCGAGCGCCAGGGCGAGCCCCATCGTGCAGCTCGAAACACCGACGACGTGCTCCTGCCCGATGAATCCACCGAATGCCTTTTCGAACTCGCGAACCCGCGGGCCCAGCGTCAGAAACAGCGACCGCAGCGTTTGGGCCACCGAGGCAATCTCGGCCTCACCCAGGTCGTGCTTGTAAAACTCGATGCGATCCATCGCGGCCGCCGTCAGGACAGGACCCGGGCATCCATGGCGACGTCGTTCCAGGTGCGCTCGACCTCGGCCAGGAATTGATACTGGCGCAGCGTGTACCATCGTCGATCGTCGGGATCGACCGCGCCGGCCTGCAAGGCTTCGAGGATCTCGCGAATGCCGTCCTCGATGGTTCTGGACGGTCGAAAGTCGAGCACCTCGCCGGCGCGTTCGAAGCCGACGTTGTAGTCGCGCAGATCGGGATCGGTGGGCGCCATGACGACCTCGGTGCCCGGTATGAGGTCGCGCACGCGGTAGGCGAGGTTCTTGATGCGCACGTTGTTGGTCGTGGAGCCAACGTTGATCACTTCGCCCTTCACCTTGGCGACGGGAGCCTCGAGGGCCCGGCGAATGGCTTCCGCCACGTCGCGAACATGAACGAAGGGCCGCCACTGCTGTCCCCCACCATCGACGGTGATGCGGCGGGCCACATAGGCGTTCTTGGTCATCACGTTGATGGCCAGATCGAAGCGCATCTTTTCCGAAAGGCCGAACACGGTGGCAAAGCGAAGCGCCGTGACGCAGATGCCGGTGCTCTTGCCGAGAGCAAGAACGCCCTCTTCTGCCTCGGCCTTGCAGTGAGCGTAAAGAGAAACGGGGTGAAGGGGGGACTGCTCGGTGAGCCGAAGGCCCGCGCCGTGGCCGTAGACGCTGCACGAAGACGCGAACACGATCCGCGTCGCTCCCGCCGCTTGGGCGAGCCTGGCGACCCGGAGGGCCCCTTCGAGGTTGATGCTACGGGTGAGGTCGGGATCGAGCTCGCAGGACGGATCGTTGGAGATCCCCGCGAGGTCGACGAGAGCATCCGCGCCCTCGAAGGAGCGGGGATCGACGCGCCGGATGTCGGCTCGAACCACCCGCAACTGCTCGGGATGCGCCTCGCGGGCCCGCTTGAGCGAGCTGTCGCCGAAGTACATCCGGTCGATGACTGTCACCCGGTGGCCCGACTCCAAAAGCAGCGGAACCAGCGTAGAACCGATGTAGCCAGCGCCCCCCGTGACGACGATATGCATCTCGGCCGTGCTTTTACAGGAGGTTGCCCATGAGGGCTACCCCCGGCTTTTCCCCCTCGGGAGCTTGACGAACCCCCCTCCCCTCCTTCATATTCCGCGCCCCTCGCACCAAGGCAGCCCCCATGGTCTCCTCATCCCAGCAATTCGAGCGCATCCGCAAGCGCAAGGCTACCCAAAACGGCAAGTGGAACAAGCGCGTCCGGCGCCGGGTGGGCACGCCCGCGTTTGCCGTCCACCCCGAGGGTTACGATCCCAAAGCGGCCGACGCCCGCCCTGCCGAAGCCAAGAAAGCCTGATAAATCACGATGGCGAACCATCCCTCAGCCGAAAAACGTAACCGCGAGCGCCTCGTACGGACCGAGCGCAACCGCAGCGTCAAAGCTTCCGTTCGCACACTGGTCAAGAAGGCGCGCACGGCCATCGTCGCTGCCGGCGGCAAGCCCGCTGACACCGCGGCAGCGCTCGCCGCAGCCATCAAGGCCGTCGACCGTGCCGCCTCCAAGGGCGTCGTGCACCCCAAGATGGCCTCACGCACGAAGAGCCGGCTGGCCAAAGCTGCCCACAAGGGCAAAGCGGTCACCGCTTAGCGCCGCAAGCAGCACCGCAAAACGCCAAGCACTTCACCCGCTTAGGCCCCTCGGGTTTCATCGCGTAACCATGCGGTTGATGATACGCTGACCGGGCCCATGGCGACGCCGGAGAGCCCTGACCATCCCGCCGAAGTCGTGCCCGGACAGGTCGTCGGTGGTAAGTGGCGCATCGTGGGGCCCATCGGGCGCGGCGGAATGGGCGCCGTGTACGAAGGGCAGAATATTTCCATCGGCAAGAAGGTCGCCCTCAAATTCATCGACGCCGAGTTCGCGCGTCAGCCCGAGATCGCCAGTCGCTTTCAGCGCGAAGCCGAGGCCGCTAGCCTGGTGGAGAGCGCCCACATCGTCCATGTCTTCGATTCCGGCATCACCGACGACGGCATTCCCTACATCGTGATGGAACTCTTGCGCGGCGAGGACTTACGCGCGCGCATTCGCCGACTGCAGCGCCTGCCGAGAGAAGAGGCGGCGCACGTCGTATCGCAGACACTGCGCGGCCTCCATCGTGCGCACGAAGCCGGGATCGTTCACCGCGACTTGAAGCCCGACAACATCTTTCTGGTGGACCGCGACGACGATCCTCTCTTCGCGAAGATCGTGGACTTCGGGATCTCCAAGATGACCCGACGCGCCGGTGAGGTCGGCTCGGGGACGCTCACCCGCCAGGGCGTCGTTTTGGGTACGCCGTTTTACATGTCGCCCGAGCAAGCGCAGGCCCTGCCCAACCTCGATCTGCGAACCGATCTCTGGGCGGTGGGCGCCATCCTTTACGAATGTCTGGCCGGGCGACCGCCCCACGGCGGCGATACCTACGAGCAGATAATCATCTCCATCTGCACCACCGATCCGCCCGACGTTCGCTCCTTCGACCCGACCATTCCCACTGCGCTCGCCAACGTGGTGCACAAGGCGATGCAGCGCGATCGCGCGCGCCGGTTCCAGAGCGCGCGCGAGATGCTCGACGCCTTGCAGGCGACGGGAATCCTCTCGTCGAGGACCGGTGCGACTCCCCCGCCCCTTTCGGCTGCCGTCGAGGCGCCGCCGTTGGAGCATGCGCGCGCGGCGGTGCACGACGCAGGCGCCGGCACCCGCGTGAGCTGGACGCACGGTGACCAGAAGCCGGTGGTCGCGGCGACGATCGTGAACGACGACGAGGCGCGCCTGGCGCGGGCGCGCGGCATGCGCCGGCGAGGGCTCATCGCGCTCGGCATGACCGTGATGGCAGCGGCGTTCGTTTTGACCTTCGGGCTGATGCGCAAGCAACCGACCGACGCCCGCGCGCTCATTTCCGCGCAGCCCGCATCGGCGATCCCCATCGCCGACCCTCCGCCGAGCGCGTCGGCCACGGTGGCCGCGCCCGTGGCATCGCGGCACGAGGGCGCGGACATCGCACCGATCGCCACGCACCCCGCAGGCGCTACCCCGGGCGCGACCAAGGCCATCAAGAGATCCGCAGCCTCGACGACAGCGGCGGCCGTCACCACACCCGTTGTTCCCCCGCCCATTGCGTCGCCCGCGCCACCCAAGGCCGGCGTGGCGGGCGGCCTGCAGATCAAGACCAACTATCCTTGATGAAACCCCGATCGCTCGGTCTCTTCGTCTTCGCCGTTCTCGCCACGCTCTCGGTCCTGGCACCTTCGGCGCGCGCCCAGTCTCCGGACGAAGCCAAGCGACACTTCACCAATGGCGTTCACCTCTTCGAGGACCGCAACTTCGCCGGCGCGCTCGTGGAGTTCGAAGCATCGTTCAAGCAGAACCCCACCGCGGCGGCGCTGCAAAACATCGCCGTTTGCCAGAAGGGACTCTTCCGCTATGCCGACGCGATCGCCACGCTAGAACGCATGCTCCACGACTTCGGTCCCCAGCTCTCGGCCGAGGACAAAAAGGCCGCCGAGGACGCCATGCGCGAGATGAGCGCGCTCATCGGCACCATCGTCGTCAAAGTTACGCCCTCCGACGCCAGGGTGAGCATCAACGATGCGCCGCTCGCCCCCGAGGCGGTGAAGAACCCCGTCAAGCTGGCGGCGGGCGAGTACCGCATCACCGCCGAGGCGCCCGGTTTCGCGCGCCAGGAACAACGCGTCAACGTGGTGAGCGGCCAGAAGGACGGCCAGATCACCATCACGTTGATCCCCCTGAGCGGTGCCATCACCGTTCACGCGCAAGACTCGCAGGCGGCCATCGCCCTCGACGGTACGCTGGTCGGCTACGACGAGTGGAAGGGCCCCGCGTCGGCGGGATCGCACGAGGTCTACGTTTATACTTCGACGCAACGGCACAAGAGCACCGTCGTGGTCTACGCCGGGCAAACGACAGAGCTCTCGGCCAAGCTCACCGCCCAGGATGCGATCCCCGCCGGACAGGCTGCGGGGCCGAACGGGCTGCCACCCTATGTGCCGCCTTCGCAGCACGGGATCTACGGCTTCATCGTCTTTGGCGTGGACACCATGGGCAGCGCCGCGCCTCACAACCTGAATCAAGAGAAGCAACGCTCCACCGGTGGGACCGGCGGTATCGCCTTCGGGTACCGCTTCTCCACGGGATTCGCCGCCGAGTTCGACGCCTACACCACGCAGCACACCATCCGCGCTTGCCTCCCGGTCGCCTCGTCCTGCCCGCTCGCGCAGGGGACCTACACCATCGCGTCGGCGCACGTCGGTCCGGCGATTCGCCTGATGACCAATGGCCCCAAGAGCCGGCTCGTCGGCACCATCGGCGTGGGGGCGGCGGTGCAATCGGTCACCTACAACGACACCTTCAAGAAAGCCGGGCTGTCCGACGAGAGCAGTGTCGGCTCGTTCCTGTTCCTGGGCGGCGCGTACGAATACAACTTGGGCCATTTTCTTTTGGACGCCGGCCTGAGCCTCGTTGGCGAATCCGGCGATGCGCAGAAGGGCATCAAGAGCTCGGGCGCATTCGGGCTCGACTTTCGCGTTGGCTACGGCCAGTGGTGACGAGGGGGCTTTGCGAAGTCCTCGACGTTTAGTACGCTCGCGCCACCATGAGTGACTCCCAATCGATTCAGTCACACCTCAAAGAGTCTCGGCGTTTCGAGCCCTCCAGCGAGTTCGCCGCCAAGGCCCGTATCGGCTCGCGCGCCGACTACGACCGCCTCTACCAGGAGAGCATCCAGTCACCCGAAACCTTCTGGAAGCGAGAGACGGCGTCACTGGTTTGGAAGAAGCCGTGGACCAAGCTGATGAGCTGGGAGCTTCCCCACGCGCGATGGTTCGAGGGCGCGACCCTCAACGTGACCGAGAGCTGCCTCGATCAGCACCTTGCCACCGACGTGCGCCACAAGACCGCCATCATCTGGGAAGGCGAGCTCGGCGAAGGCGAAGCGGTGAGCGTGCGCAAGATCACCTATGAAGAGCTGCACGGCGAAGTCGTCAAATGTGCGGGCGCTCTGGCCGCTCTCGGGGTCACCAAGGGCGATCGCGTCGCCATCTACATGGGCATGGTCCCCGAGGTCGCCGTGGCCATGCTCGCGTGCGCGCGCCTCGGGGCAACCCACAGCGTCGTGTTCGGCGGTTTTGCTGCCGACGCGCTGCGCGATCGCATCAACGACTGCCAGGCCAAGGTTCTCATCACCCAGGACGGCGCCATGCGCCGCGGCAACCTCGTTCCCCTGAAGAAGACAGCCGACAACGCGGTCGCCCAATGCCCCACCATCAGCAAGGTGCTCGTGTACACGCATCTCGGTCAAGACAAGGCTCCCATCCAGATGACCGAAGGCCGTGACGTCGACTGGAAAGGCGCGCTGGCCACCGCGGGCCAACAAGGCGTGAATGCGGTGGAGGTCGACGCGGAGCATCCCCTGTTCATTCTCTACACGTCCGGATCGACGGGCAAGCCCAAGGGCGTGCTGCACACCACGGCCGGATACCTCGTCGGCGCGCACGTCAGCACCAAGTACGTCTTCGATCTACGTCCCGACGACGTCTACTGGTGCACCGCCGACGTGGGCTGGGTCACCGGGCATAGCTACCTGGTCTACGGACCGCTCTCCAACGGCGTCACGTGCTTCATGTACGAGGGCGCCCCGAACTTTCCCGACAATGGCCGGTTCTGGCGCATGATCGAGCGGCACAAGGTGACCATCCTGTACACGGCACCTACCGCCATTCGGGCGTTCATCCGCTGGGGCGACCAATGGCCCGAGAAGAGCGATCTGTCGAGCTTGCGCTTGCTCGGCACCGTTGGCGAGCCCATCAACCCCGAGGCATGGATCTGGTACCGCAATGTGGTCGGCAAGAACCGCTGCCCCATCGTCGACACGTGGTGGCAGACTGAAACCGGCTCGATCATGATGACCACGCTTCCCGGTGCCGCGTTTTCCAAGCCAGGCTCGACCGGGCTCCCCTTTTTCGGCGTCGTTCCCGATATCGTCACCAAGGACGGCAAGTCCGTCCCACCCGCTGACGGCGGCGGCTTTTTGATCCTCAAGCATCCCTGGCCCTCGATGCTGCGCACCATTTGGGGCGACGACGATCGCTACAAGAAGACGTATTGGAGCGACGTTCCCGGCGCGTACTTCACCGGCGACGGTGGACGGCGCGACGAGGACGGCTATTTCTGGGTGGTCGGCCGCATCGACGACGTGCTCAACGTCGCGGGTCATCGCATCGGCACCGCCGAAATCGAAAGCGCCCTCGTCTCGCACCCCGGCGTGGCCGAAGCGGCGGCCGTGGGCAGGCCTGATGACCTCAAGGGTCAAGCGCTGGTGGTGTTCGTCACCTTGAAGCCCGGCTGGGAAGCCAACGATGCCACCCGGGCCAAGCTCGTGACCCAGGTCGAGAGTGAAATTGGCAAGTTCGCTCGGCCCGACACCATCCGTTTCGCCGACGCGCTGCCCAAGACGCGCAGCGGCAAGATCATGCGACGCCTGTTGAAAGACGTCGCCGCGGGCAACGATGCCAAGGGCGACACCTCGACGCTCGAGGATCTCAGCGTGATGGCCAAGCTGCGCGCCGACGAAGAGTGAGCGGCTACTTCGAATCGGCCAGGATGGCCGGCGGCACGTCGCGACCCGTCGCGTGATTGAGCGATGCGCGCGCGGCGCGCAGGTTGGCGCGGGCGTTGATGGCGTCGATGCTGGCGCGAATGAGCTGAACCTGTGAATCGGTGAGCTCGACGCTCGTGGAACGTCCGCTGCGAAAGAGCTCGCGCCGCACACGGTATGCCTCTTCGGCAGCGTCGAGCCCACGCTTGGTCGTCTGCAGCGAGATCTCGGCCTCGCGCACGGCCTGGTAGGCCTGCATCACCTCGAGGCGCACGGAGTTCTTCAGCTCGGCCTTCTGCATCTCGGTCTGCGCGGCCCGCGCGTCCGACTCCGCGCCGAGCCCCTTGCCGTTCAGCGCGTCATTGGGGGTCCAGACGAGCTGCACCCCCACGTCCCAAGTGCCCGTGAAGACGGGGCTCTGCGGAAAGATGCGCTGGTTCGGGTTGGCGTAGATGAGATCGCCGAAGGCATCGATGCGCGGGAAATAGCTGGCGCGCGCCGCCTTGGCCTCCGAGCGCAGGGACCACGCTGTCTCGTCGAGCGCGCGAATCTCGAGCCTCTTGTCGAGCGCCTCGGCGCGGAGCGCGACGAGGTTGTCCGAGGCGGGAAGCAGCGGGATTTCGGCGCTCAGGTTCTCGCCGATCGCATAGGGCTGTCCGGAGCTGTCGTTCATGGCCAGGCGCAGCCGCTCTTCGGCGACGATGACGACGTTCTTGGCGCGCTCGAGCACGAGCTCGGCGCTCGCCAGCTGCGACTCGGTGGTCAGCACGTCGGCCTTGGAGGCGGTTCC
>JBBSDY010000158.1:0-7745 GCA_038240245.1 Polyangiales bacterium | reverse complement strand
TCGGGTTGTTGGGGTTGATGAGAACCAGCGCCTTGCAGCGCGGCGTCACCAGGCGGGCGACCTCGTCGGGATCGGGGATGAAGCCCGCCTCGCGACGACAGGGGTAGTAGATGGGCTTTCCGCCGGTGATGACGACGGCCGCGGTCCACAGCGGATAGTCGGGCGCTGGAACGAGAACTTCGTCTCCGGGCTCGAGCAGGGCCTCCATGGTCATCAGAATGAGCTCGGACACCCCGTTGCCCATGAAGACATCCTCGGCGGTGACCCCGGCAATGCCCTGGTTCTGGGTGTCCATGACCACCGCTTCGCGCGCCGGGAAGATACCCTTCTGGTGGCAGTAGCCCTCGGCCTGAGAGAGGTTCTCGATGGTGGCGATGCGCATCGTCTCGGGCGTGCGAAACCCAAAGGCGGCCGGGTTGCCGATGTTGAGCTTGATGACCTCGTAGCCATCGCGCTCGAGCTCCTGGGCACGGCGGGCGAGGGGACCGCGGATCTCGTAGCGCACCTTGCCCAGGTGGCGCGCAACGCGGAGGTTTTCGGGGGGAGGGCTCATGGAGGTTGGACGTTTTCTGGTCAGGAACGGCCCCCAGTATAGCGAGATCTTCGTTGGAAAGCGTAGGATGACCACCATGTCGATGACCTTGCAGCTTGGTCGCGCCGCGCTCGTGCTCGTTTTCGGGGTCATGGCATGCGACGCCCCGAAAGCATCGCCCCCGGCTGTTTCGAGCGCGCCCGTCCCGAGCGCGCTGCCGGCGCCTCAGAACCCGGTGGCGGCCACGCCGTGCGCCGCGCCGCCCATCGCCCGCAAGCGCAAGGATCCGGCAAGCTGTCCGAAAGACGGTGAGGTGGTGTTCGACGATCCCACGATGGAGACGGCGGTGCGACGACAGCTCCAAAAGCCTTCGGGCGCCGTCGCGCGCGCGGACCTGAAGAAAGTGCGGACGCTCGACCTCTCGCAAGCGCCCAGCAACGACGAGCTCGACCCTTGCCTCTTTCCGTACCTGACGGGTCTGAAGGGCCTGTACTTGGCGCCGGGAGAGCTCGACGACATCTCGGCGCTCAAGGCGGCCACGAGCCTCGAATCGCTGCGCGTGTCGGCCACCAAGGTGGCTGACATTTCGCCGCTCTCCGGATTGACCAACCTCGACCGGCTCGATCTCGGTCGCACCCCGGTGAGGGACGTTCGTCCTCTTGCGACGCTGGTCAACCTCACCGAGCTCGAGCTCGACGACACCGAGGTGAGCGATGTCGCTCCGCTCGCCAAGCTAACCAAGCTCGAGAAGCTTCTCGTCAAGCGCACGAGGATCAGCGACGTGGGGCCGCTTCACGGACTCACGAAGCTGAAAGACCTCTACATCGAGGGATCCCTGGTCAAGGACGTGTCTGCCCTCTCGGGGCTCAAGAGCCTCAGGATCCACGAAGGCCCGTAGTGGGATCGCGGTGCCCTGGTTGGCTCAACCTGTGCCACGGAGGGAGCCCAGGCTCCACAGCTCACGCGCCGCTGAAGCGTTAACCGCTCCTTTCCCAGGCATGGCCCAGAACATGCTAAGGCGAAAGCATGCTTCGTTCGCGATGGTGGGTCGTGGTCTGTGCGCTTGCGTGCGGGGCGACGCTCAGCGCATGCGAATCCGGATCGTGTCTCAATCCTCAACCCGAGCCTCCCTGCTCGAGCGAGTCCGCGTTGCCCGGCGCTATCGATGCTAGCAACAGCGGCCCGGCGGGTACCGGGGGAGTCAACAGCACCACCGGTGCTGGCGGTGGCTCGGCAGGAAGCTCGGGGACGGCCGGCTCGGCGGGAAGTGGCTCGGGGACCGGCGGCGCGGGCATGGCTGGCTCGAACGCCGGCGGCAGTGGTGGCGGGTTCGTTACGCCCGACGCTGGATTCAGCGACGGTGGCGCTCCCGACACCGGTCGGCCCGATGGCGGCACGTCCGAAGGCGGTGCTCTCGACGCGGGCGACGCGGCGCCGCACGACGGCTCCGCCGGCGACGCTCTCGGCTCCGACTAGCTCCCTGTTGGCTGCTCGGGTTGCGTCGCCGCGATCTGGCGAATCAACAAGCGAAGGTGCGCCAGATCGACGGGCTTGTCGATTCGCTCATTGGAGATTGTTCCGAAGAACTCGGCCACCCGCGGCATCGACGACGCTCCGCTCATGAAGATGATGCGCCCGGCGATCGCGGGTCGCTGGCTTGCGAGCTCGCGGTAAAGATCGATGCCGCTGATCCCGGGCATCAGCACGTCGCAGATCACGACGTCGAAGCAGCCGCTGCCGAGCAAGAGATCGAGCGCAGCTCGACCGGTGGTGACGGCTGTCACGTGGTGCTCTCTCTCGAGAACCTTCTTCAACGCCATGG
Organism: Polyangiales bacterium; assembly: GCA_038240245.1. Lineage (GTDB taxonomy): Bacteria > Myxococcota_A > Polyangia > Polyangiales > Polyangiaceae > DASWDH01. Next base: position 5,391 of record JBBSDY010000158.1, on the reverse strand, counting down.
CGAGGGCGGTTTCGTCGTCCACGATGAGAATGCGCGCCGCCTTTTCGGAGCTCGGGAGGGCAGGGGTTTCTTCTTCGGCGGGGACGTGCGGCGACGCCGTTGCCTGGGGCAACGGCAAGATCACAACGAAGGTCGCCCCGCTTCCGGGCTCGCTCTCCACCGTCAGCTCTCCGTGCATGCCGTTCACGATGGTTTGGCTGATCGACAATCCAAGCCCGGTCCCGATGCCGGCCGGCTTGGTGGTGAAAAATGGCTCGAAGATTCGTCCCCGAATCTCGGGCGCGATACCATGCCCTGAGTCGGCGATCTCCACGCGGATCCGTTCACCCTCCGCCCTGAGAGTTACGCGAACCTCGTTGGCCGAAGGGTCTCCTTCGTCGAGCGCCTGGGCTGCGTTCAAAAGAAGGTTCAAGAACACCTGGCCCAGGCGCGCTCCGTCGGCCACGACAGGCGGCACGGGCGAATAGTCGCGCACGACCCGAGCCCGATCCTTGAGCTCGTTCATGGCCATGTTGATGGCGGACTCGAGCACCAACCGCAGGTCGACCGGGCGCAAGGTCTTGGAGTTGGGGCGGCAGAAGCTGCGAAGATCGCGGACGATGGTGGCCATGCGCTCGGCGCCTTCTTGCAGCGTGCGCAGCCGCGACTTGATTCGCTCGCGGTCCTCGGCAACGGGGATCATCTCGCCGAGCTCGCGCTCGAAGAGACCGAGGTTGATCAAGACGTAAGCGAGCGGGTTGTTGAGCTCGTGGGCAACGCCCGCGGCCAGCGTACCTATCGTCGCCATGCGGTCGGTCTGGATGAGCTGCGCCTGGCTCTCACGGCGCTCGCTGATGTCTCGCATGAAGGTGAGGATGGCCGGTGAGCCCTCGAAGTCGATGCCCAGCGAAACGCACTCGACCCAGACGGTCCGTCCGTCGCGCCGCAGAATTCGATACTCGCGGGCGGGCGCGGGTACGGCCGACTCGAGGATGAGCCGCCGGCGGTCGTCGGTCATGCCCCGATCTTCGGGATGCAAGAGCTCGACGCCGTTTCTCGCTCGGAGATCTTCGATGGTGTCGTACCCCGTGAGGCGCAGGTACACGGGGTTTGCGTAGACAGCCCTGTCGTCGCGCGACACCAGCACCGCATCGGGCGCAGCTTCGATGAGCTTGCGAAAAAGCGCCTCTGAAGAGCGCAGCGCTCCTTCGGTGCGCTTTCGCTCGGTGATGTCTCGAATGAATGCAATCGTTGCCGACTTGCCATCGAGGGTCACCGCGCTGTAGGCGACCTCGATGGGGACGTGCGTTCCGTCCTTGCGCAGAGCAACGGTCTCCAAAAAGCGTGGAAGCGGGACTCCCTCCCTCCACTGCCGCATCATGTCCTCCATCCGGCGGGCCTCTTCGGGAGCGAACGTGAGGAGCACCGAGTTTCCCACCAGCTCGGCCAACGGGTACCCGAGCGTTCGCGCAGCAGAATCGCTGACGAAAATCCGTCGAACCTCGGCGCCATCGCGTACGCTGACCGAGACGCCGAGACCCGCATGTTCGGCTGCCGCGAGCAGCGGTCCGGTGAGCCATCTCGACATCTCTTCGGAGAGGCCCTTGGGCGAGGCTAGATCGTGCATGGTCAGCGCGGGGGGTGGAACGTCACGGTCGCCGTTTCGTTCCGCAGAACGGACAGAAGTCCCCCTCGACGATCTGACCGCAGTGGGCACACATGTCTTGCTCGACGCCTCCCGGTGGCGACGATCGGCGCATCGGGGCCACGTAGTGCTCGATGGCGTCCTGTTGCCCGGCGGTCATGCTGAGCGCGGGCAGAACGCGAATGTTGGATTCGACGTCGATCTCTTCGATTCCGATGATCATGATTTCGGGCGCGGAGTCCTCGTTGGTCGTGCGTGCCCCGAACCGCCCGAGCCGGGCCGCGGCGGCAGCCCGATGGTCTTCGACACCGGGCAAATCGGTGCCCTCGGCACAGGCGACGACGAGAGCTGCAATGTTGTCGTCGCCCCCTCGATCGTTGGCAAGCGCGATGAACGCGTCGACGACGTCGTCCACGGGCGCGTCCGAATTCAGCGTGGCCGCGATTTGCCCGTGGGTGAGGGGATTGGAGAGCCCGTCGGAGCAAAGGAGATACTTGTCGCCGAAGGCGAGCTGGTGCGATCGAATCGACACGCGCACGTTGGCCTCCATGCCGAGCGCGCGCGTGATGACGTTGCCGGGCAGCCGTGCCAGCGTCTCGTCGTCGATTTCGGGGCGCAGCTCGAGCACGTCGACGATGAGAGAGTGGTCCTGGGTGAGCTGCTCGAGCGCTCCGTCGCGCAGCCGATAGCAGCGGCTGTCGCCCACGTGCGCCACGTGGATCATTCCAGCTTGCGGCGAGATCGACAGCGCCACCACGGTCGTACCCATCCCCTTGTGCTTGTTCGAGGCGGTGGCGATCTCGATGATGTCGCGGTTGGCTTTCTTGACGGCGGCACCCACGCGCCGCTCGCCCGTCCACAGGCCGAAATCATCCACCTCGGGTTTTCGGCGGGTCGCCTTTTCGGTTGCCTCGAAGAAGTTGGCGATCGAGGTGGTGGCGAGCGCGCTGGCGACCTCACCCGCGTTGTGCCCGCCCGCGCCGTCGGCCAGAAGAAAGAGGCCGAGATCGGGGCGAAGGAGGATGGTGTCCTCGTTGTGATCGCGCTTTCGCCCGACGTCCGTCTTGCCGGCAGCGAAAAGCGCGAACGGTCGGGCAGCCGAAGCTTCGTCCATCTGCGCCATTATAGGCGGCACGTCACAAAGAACTAATCCTTCCTGCTCCTTTTCGTCGGGTCGATGGTCACTACGAAAAAAACACCTAGAATTTTACCAAGAAAAGCGCGTGAGCGAGCGAGGAGGTCCGCACGGTCACGTCGGCCTCCATGCGTCGGAGAAAATCGGCGTTGTGCTCGACGCCGCGGGCGAACTTGTAGAAGACCTCCACGGCCACGCGGTCGAGCCTGGCCCCCATTTCGGCGTGGGTGGCGTCGGGGGGACAGAAGGCAATGCTCGGGTGAGCGAATAGCAGAAACCGAAGCGCTGCCATGCGCAAGAAAAGACTTCGCGCGTGGTCGGAAACACTGGGTGAGCTCGTGTACCACTCTTGAAGAAAATAGTTCATGGCGTAGTTGCCAAAGTACTGGTCGACGCGCGCTCCGTGGGCGGGTAGCCAGCGGAGCTTGCTTTGCTCGTAGGTCGCGAGCGCGCGCTCCGCCGTCGGTCGATCCAGTCCGTCGGAGTCCGCTGCGAGCGGGACGTCGGGCCGTGCCAGAATGTCGGCGATCAAGCGTCCGAGGCTGCCCGCTCCGAGCCGCATGCGGGATCCCAGCACACGCAGAACGAGTGATGCCGCCATCCCCTGGGGAACCACGATGTCTTCGAAGTCCTCGTGCATTTGCCGGCGCACTTCGGGATGGGCCTGCTCAGCTGTGGCGCTGGTGAGTCGAGGCTCGTCGAGCTTGTCCACGCCGCGGTGGTAAAAGGGCGTGATCTGATCGGCGAAGCACGCCACGAAGGCGAGGCGCGAGCTCAGCGGGTAGGTTGCGTCGGCAAGCAGCCCGAGAATCGCCGAGCGAACCGCATCGAGCGCGACGGTGTAGGGATCGCCGCCCGCGAGATCGCACGAGGCATGAACCGTGCGCCGCTCGAGCCGTGAGGGCTCGATGTCGCCGAGCTCGAGGGCGTCATTGCTGAGCAAGAGCTGTCGGGCGACCTCGGGGCAAGAGATTCGGGCGGTGAGCTCGACGCGCGCTCCGGCAAGCGCGACGTGCCTCGGGTAGATGGCACAGGTGTCCGACAGGAGCTCGCTGCCGTAGCGCTTGTGCACCGAACAGAGTCGGTCCTGACCGAAGAACCCGCACTCGGCTCGGTCATCGAGAACGATCAGCGCGAACTTCGCGTCGCTCTTGTCGGACCCGCGGTTGCGCCGAATGCCGCGGCGAAAATCCGCGCGCTCCTCTGGCGAGGCGTCCATTCTTCGCTTGAGCTTCTTGTAGTGAGAGGCGTCGATCAGAACCTCCCATCCAGCGCAGCACGTGTCTTCGCATTCCGGGCCAATGCATTGGAATCGCTCGGCGTAACGCGGGGCGATGTACTCCGTCGCGATGGAGGGCATGGCCGCTCCCAATCAAGAATTGCGCCACGCGTTGCGGCTCGCCAGGCGCGGTCGACGCACGCACCGTCAGGGTGCTGACCGTCAACGCCTTGACGACCGACGAAGATCGCGCGTCGTCAGTTGACGACGGCGGCGGCCTGCTGGGGAGGCGCCTCGGCTTCGCGAGCGGCCTCTTCGAGCACGCGCTTCACTTCGGCATCCATGTTGCCGGCGATGGTCTTCCACCACAGAAGGGCGTTGGCCCGCAGGCTGTAGATGGGGTGACCGAAGCTCGTCGGCATGTTTTTTTCGACGAAGAAATGCCCACACCAGGCAAAGCCGTAGCCCAGCACGGGAGCGAGCAAGAGCAGCATGGGGCGGCGTTTGAAGATCGCGGCGACCAGGCAGGCCAGCGCGAGGCTCGTGCCGATGACGTGGAGGGTGCGATTGGTCTTGTTCGAGTGCGCGCGGACGTACTCGGGCCAGAACTCGTCGAAGTTTGCCGGTGATTGTTCCATGGGTTTTTTCAGAAGTTGGCGTTGACCTGGTTGAGCGAAGGAACCTTGTCCCACGACATGCTGCGCACGACGCCGTCGAGGCACTCTTCGAGCTTGGCACTCTTTGGCTTGGTCGTCACGTCGACACCCACCGCGGCGCCGTCATAGACGGCGACGTTGAGGAACACCTTGGTGGAGCGCGGGACCTTGCACTTGTCGTAACGCTTGATCTCGAGAAGCGGGGCCTGCAGCGTGTCGGTGTTCATGTTGAGCCGAGCGGCGCCCTGAGGAACCGCCTTGATGGCTGCTTCGACGCTGGCGTGGGGCGGAAAGTCGACCTTCGCGGAGGCTGCCGGGGGAGGTGCGGCCGGGGTGGCGGCCGACGCGGCCGCAGCGGGCGCTGGATCGGTGGGCGGCATGTCGACCGGCGCGGCGCTGGCCGCAGTAGGAGCTTCGGCGGGAGGAGGTGGCGCGGCCCCGCCACCACAAGCCACGAGAAACAGCACGAGGGGTACGACGTTCTCGGCTTTCATGAGCCGCAGATTAGCCGGATTTTGCGCCCCAGGCGAGGGTGTTACGGCTTGACCACCGATTCCCACTTGGTCGCCCTCAAGGCGAGCTTGGGGTGGCTGACCAGAAGGTGCCAGATGACGGCGCAGAACCCCTCGGTGTGCGGCGTCGTCCGCGCAGCGGCTACGGTCGGGATGAGGACGCAGGCGTCGGCCATCTGCTTGGTGAACCCGCCGTCGCGCCCCACGATCCCGAAGACCTTGGCCTTGACGCTCTTGGCGAGCTC
>JBBSDY010000157.1:0-7757 GCA_038240245.1 Polyangiales bacterium | reverse complement strand
TGAGCCCTTTGTCGGTCCAGAGAAGGCCGTTCGGTCCGCCCAGATCCTTGGACTTGGCGACGGGTTTTACCTTGCCCTTCTCGATGACGTAGACGGCGTCGGTGCCAGTCGGCTCCATGCCGCCGTCAGCCTTGCCTTTGACGCCGGAGTCCGAGACGTAGACCTTGCCAGCGGGGCCCACGGCGATGTCGTTGAGGAACGTCGCACCGGCAATCGCAATGTCGCCCTTGGGGGCACCGGTCTTGAGATCGAACTTTCGCACGACCTTGATGTCGGTCACGTAGAAAATACCGTCGGCGATGCCACTGCCCTTGGGCGCGTCGAGCTTCACTTTCTTCTGGCCGCCGGCGATGAACTTCGCGTTGGTCACCTTGCCGTCGGGCGACAGCTCGGAGATATAGCCATTGTTGTCGACACCATCCGGCTTGCCGTTGATGTTCGAAACGAGGTAGCGATCTCCCGCCTCGTCGTAGAGCACGCTCTCGGGTGTGGCGATGCCCTCGGTGACGCGCAGCACCGGCGTGGGGGCGGCGGGCTTGGGTGGCTCTTTGGCGGCCTCGGGCGCCGGCGGGGGAGCTGGGGGCGGCGCGATCGCGGCGGGCGGCTCGGTTGCAGCGGGCGGAGGCGGCGCGGGGGGCGGTGCCGGCGGCACCTCGGATCCTCCGCAGGAAATGGCGAAAAACAGGCTGCCCAGCGCAAAAATGAGTCGACGCATCATCATGGCGGCCGATGTACGGCTGCCTGGTCCGCGCGTCAATCGCCCGATGAAGCGCCGCAAAACACAGCTCATTCGATGACGCTCGGCGTCAGCGTTCATGGCGATCGTGGCGCGGGCTCCTCGATTGACAGTCACGTCGGCGTTGGGTAACTGTCGCCAAGCGCACGAGGGTATTGTTGCGAGATGGGGTAAGCGAATGGCGATCCGTTCGGTCGACAAAGAGACCATGCCGTGTCCCCCACTGAGCGAGGACGATCCCGAATCCGGCGAGCGCCCGGCGATGACCATTCCAGCTCCGCTCGAGTCCGGTCCGTTACCGCGATCGCTTCGAACAATGCAAATCGAGCTTGGCGACCGCCTCCAAGGCGTTGTTTGCCCCGACCACGGGCAGCAAGCGCAAGCCGAGCTTTTCGTCGCCGAGGACGGCAGCGTGCAGATCCATCCCATCGTGTGCTGCCACCGCCTCGAGCACCTCATCTTCGCAAGGCTGCGCGAGACGATCACCCTGGCTCCGCCCAAGCCGGCTCGCGAGGATGACGAAGACTGAACCACCCACGGCCGCCGTCCTAGCGCTCGTGGCGGCGGTCTCCTGCAGCCGCATGACGGCATGTTCGACAGCGGACAGCTCGGAGCCGAACGGCGACATGCCCGGCAGCACGCCCGATGGATCTACCGACGCCGAGATCGACGCAGCCGCACATCCCGATCCCACCGACGTCGTTTTTTCCTCCAGCGACGACGGCGCAGAGTCGGCCGTCATCCCGGCGAGCGATGGCGGCGAGGGCGGGCCCACCGACGGGACGCTCCCCTACCCGACCCGCAGCGCCTATCGAATCAAGGCCCTGCAGCCCGATTTCTGGCCGAACAAGGATGACATTGCCGGAAACAACACCGGCGGCGTGGCGATGAATTTCGTATGGGCCAACTGGGAAGCCACCCAAAAGTCTCCTCCCTGCGCGGCGAGAGAAGAGGAGTACGACGGCCACTGCTTTTTGATCGACGCCAACCTCGACAGCGCGATCGTCGACTGGACGGCGCGTGGCCTCGTCGTCACCGGTGTGGTCTACGGCGTTCCGGCCTGGGCGCGCGCCAAACATGCCTGCTCGCCGGCGAGCCCCGGGTACGATATTTTCTGCACCCCCGACGTGCCCGCCGACTATGGCCGTTTCACGGGCATGATCGCCCGGCGCTACGACGGACGTCACGGACACGGACGGGTTGCCGACTTCGTGATCGACAACGAGGTGAACGCCAACGACTGGTTTGACATCGGTTGTGGCCAGGGAACAGCTTGCGACGTAAAAGCGTGGCTCGACGCGTACTCTGCCAACTATGCAACGGCGTACGATCACATCATCGCCGAGCAAAGCACGGCGAAGGTCCTGGTGTCGCTCGACCACAACTTCGGGCCCGGGCTCGCCGATCGCCCGGCCGCGCAGAATCCGATGCTTTCGGGGACCACCGTGCTCACCGGGCTCGCCGCGCGGGTGGCTCCTCGCGCATGGCGGGTCGCCTTTCATCCCTACCCGCCCGACCTGCTGAGCCCGGTTTTCTCGGCCGATGATGCGCCTCTCGTCACCTATGGCAACATCGGCATTCTCGCGGGCTGGCTACGCAAATCCTTTCCCGATGTGCCGTCGTCGTGGGAAATCCAGCTCACCGAAAGCGGCATCAACTCGCTCTCGCCCCGATCGAGCGCCGCCGCTCAGGCAACCGCCGTTTGCGAGGGCTTTCGCAACGTCCTCGGAACTCCGGGCATCGAAAATTACGTCTATCACCGGATGAGCGACAACCCGGTCGAGACCGCTGCTGGCCTGGGACTCGGTCTGCGCGACGTCGACCAAATGGCCAAGCCGGCGTGGACGACCTGGTCACTCGCCAACCGCAACGATCGCGTGCCTCCCCTGCTCTCGTGCGGCTTCGAGGATTTGCCGTACACCCGGCTCACCCGGAGCAACCATGGGGTTCGCGGCCACTGGGCTTCGACGCGCATCGCCCCTGCGGGGTTCGTCGCCGAGAAATCTTTCAAGCTGCTGCGAGAAGCGCCGCCGGCCGCGGCCAATGCGCCGAAGCCCATCATGCTCTTCGAGTGTGCGGTCGCGCAGCACAACCTCGTGAGCACACAGGTATCGTGCGAGGGTCTGGCCCCTCTCGGGCCACTCGGATTTGCCTACGAAACGCAGGCCGCAGGAACGGTCGCCCTCTATCGGTGCAAGTTGGGTGCGGACCACTTCATCAGCACCGACGCCGCGTGCGAGGGTCAGACGGTCGACACGCTGCTTGGATACGTGTTTCCGCCCTAGTTGGCCGCCGCGCCCGACGATACGCCAGCTTACGTCGTCGGAAACGGCTCGCGTGTGGCGTCCTTGGGATTCGACTCGTCGTCGTCGCGCGCGAACTCCACTCCCCCTGTCGTTTCGACGAAGGGGCCGCCCCGCTCTTCGGGAACACTCTGATTGAGCGAGTCCTCGGCTTCGTACTCGCCGCTCGTTGCTGTCGCGATGACTTCCTCGCCCAGCTCTTCGGCAAGGTCGTCGCTGGATCGACTTTGGCCCAGAAACGCGGTGGTGTCGTCCTCGTGCGGTTGCATGCGCGCGCGCAAATCGGCCGCGTACTGCGGATCGAGATGCCCGGTAGCGTCGCGGCGGTGAATGGGCTGGACCTTCGGCTTCGCGACCGCCTTCGGCTTCGCGACCGCCTTCGGCTGCGCAACCGCCTTCGGCTTCGCGACCGCCTTCGGCTTCGCGACCGCCTTCGGCTTCGCGACCGCCCTCGGCTTCGCTGCAGCCTTGGGCTTCGGCGCCGGCTTCTTCTTGGGCGCGGCTTTGACAGCGGGCTTTCGTTTGGCTCGCGCAGCGACCGGGGAACGCCTGGCGGCCTTCTTCGGCCGGGGCGATGCCTTCGCGGCCTTCGCGGTGAGCTTGCGCGGCTTCTTGGCTGCGCTTCGTTTCTTCGCTTTCACGGATGTCTTTTTCTTGGCCGCCATCTCGAGCCACCGTACACCATTTTCGCGTGCCCGGGGCCGATCGAACGGCCGCGATCGCCCGCCGCCTCATGAAGCGACGCCCATCGATTCAGCCGACGCACGTTTCGTGCTCGGCCGTAGGACCGAGCCCGGGAGGCGGGCGCTGTCCCCCAGGTGGACCTTATTGTGGATAGAGCTGGGTCGTGGGGACGATCTCTTTGGTCTGGCAGCTGCTTTCCCAAGACATGTGGACCAGAGCGTTCACGAGGTTGTCGTAGTACTCGACCTTGATGGTGTACTTCTGGCCGGCCACCAGATCGATCTGCCCCGTGTTTTCGACGTTGCCACCCTGATCGACGAAGGCGGACACCACCGCCTTGGCATCGACGAAAACGCGAGAGCCATCGTCCGACGTCGTGGAAAATGTATAGGTCCCCGTGTAGCGCGGCTGCACCTGGCCCGACCAGCGCACCGAGAAGTGATCCACCGGAACCAGCGGATCGGGCGAGCCAGCACCCCAGTCGAAGTCCACCTTGGGATCTTTTCTGGTCACCGCAGCGGCGCCCGACAGATCCTGGGTGGTGAAGTACTCGCCATTCAGGCCCGTGCCGGTGCCGTCGGGGGGCTTGGCGGGACACACGGGCATCGCTCCGGCCTGCCCACCTGCTCCGCTCTGCCCGGCGGCGGATCCACCATTGCCTCCGTTGCCACCAGCGCCGCCGCCGGCCACGTTGCCATCGCTCCCTGCAGTGCCGCCACTCCCTCCGTTGACAACGCTGCCGCTGCTTCCGAGCGAGCCTCCGGTCGCGCTCGTGCCGCTGCCTCCTGGGCTCGAGGTTCCGCTGGAGCCGCCGCTTCCGCTCGCCGCGACCGCCCCGCCGTCGCCGTGCAGGTAAGCGCTCTCGGGCAGCCCGAAGCACGCCGACACGGTCGAAGCGAACAACATGCCGGACAACACGCCCGGCACGCCCCAGCGCGACGAAGCTACAACGACCGCTCTTGCCATGACCCGCGGACCTCTCTGAAAAGGGTGTTCCGCAGATTGTACCGCAACCAGGCGCCGTGGCGCGCGTGGTTCCACGACGCCTACATGTGACTACGGTGCTCCCTGGTTTCTCGGCACGCTTCGCGAACGGCCGAGATCAGGTGGTCGCAGTCGAAGGGCTTGCGCAATACCGGGGTTGGCTCGAGGTGAAGATCGCCGCCTGAGGCGGTCATCACGAGCCGCGGGATTTTGGCCCATCGCACGTCGCCAGACAGCGCTGTGAGGAGCTGCCACCCGTTCATCACCGGCATCATCAGATCGACCAAAATCAAACAGGGAGGCTCTCTCGATTCCTCGAGCACCCCGATCGCCTCCGCGCCGTTCCTAGCGCCCAACGTGGCGAAGCCCTCCTCCTCGAGAAGGCGCCGGGCGCCCTCGCGCACGTCATCGTTGTCATCGACGATCAGGACTTTGGACATTGCTGACCTAGAGTAGGCCCCACGGCGGTCGGCTGCCTTGGGGCTTTGGGAGTGCGCCGCACCCGGTTGGGAAAGCAAAAGCCTCAGCGAAGGGGCGCGGCGGCCTTGGTTTCGTTGACAACTGCCTTGCGCGGGGCGGCCTCGGCTTCGAGGCGGGTCATCGTCTGCTGCATGGTCTGTGCGATTCTCGTGAGCTCTTCCTTATCGAAGAGCTTTTTGACCTTGGGAAACAGATCGGTGCGCTCTTCTTTCACGTGGTGATCGACTTGCTCCTCGAGCACGGTGACCTTGGCATCGAAAGTTTCATCGGCAGCGTCGAGGGTCAGCAGGTCGGCCAAGAGCCTTTTGATGCCCAGGTGCTCTTCGAGCGACTCGAGCAGAATGTCCTCGGTCCGCTTGGCCTTCACGGCGGGATAGAAATGCTTCTCTTCGATGGTGGCGTGCATGGTCAAAGCATCGCTGATCTCGTCGACCAGGGTCCTTTTGGTCTTCGTCGCGCTCTCACCAAGCCCCTTGAACTTCTTAAACTTCGCCTCGACCTCGTGGTGCTGCTTCTCCAACATCTCGATTGCGTCCATGGTGATGACTCTCTCTGGTTGCGACGTGAAAAAGGGGGATCGATGACCGAGCGGCGTGGGGCGTGTGCAGGCCGCGTACGGCCTCCTGGTCCACGCAGCAACCATGCCAAGCCAGGTTGGAAGAATCCTCGCTCTCGACTAGGGTCGTTGGATGCACGACTCCTCGATGGGGTAATTGGGCCGAGCTGTTGGTCAACGGCGACCATATCTTGCCGTCGCTTCTCGACGATCTGCGGGCCGCCCGTCACGAGATCCACGTCGCCATGTTCCTGTTTTTCAGGGACCCCATCGGCGAGGAGATCGCTTCCGTATTGTGCGAGAAAGCGGCGCAGGGCGCCAGGGTTCGCGTCCTGCTCAACATCGAAAAGACGGGCATGGGCGATCCTTTCTCGACGGGCGAGAAAGAAATGATGAAGCACGATCCCAACATCGACTACGACCCCACCGACGTCACTCCGCTTTGCAAACGGATGCGCGAGGCGGGGGTCGAGGTCTTCGATACGAACATCGACTACGATGCTCCCGTCATCACCCATGATCCTCGTCTGAGCTCGCTCGCCGCGCAGATACGGGGGACTATTTCGATCGACGACCTTCACATCGACCATCGCAAGATCGTCGTCGTCGATGGCCGCGTCGCCTATTGCGGAGGCGCCAACATCGGAGCGCAATACCTCTTTCGTGTGCCCTTCGATCCCGAGAAGGATGCGCAGGTCGAGGGCGACGAGACCAAGGCCCAAGGAAGCAGAGAGCCATGGTGGAAGTGGCACGACAGCCAGACGCGATTCGAAGGACCGATCGTCAGTGAGCTCAACCGGCACTTTCGCGATCGGTGGATTCTCGACGGTGGTTCACCCTACGAGCCCTATTCGCCGCCTGGTGGACAATCCAAGCAACGCGGAATCTCACTCGACGCGTGCCGAGTGTTGACCAACGAGCCCAACGATCGTCCCAACGAGATTCGCGAGCTCTATCTTCAGATGATCGATCGCGCCCGTGGCAGCATCTTCATCGAGAATCCGTACCTCTACCACGAGGCCATCTCGCAGGCGCTCATCCGCGCGAAAGAAAGCCGTCCCGAGCTCGAAGTCACATTGATCCTTCCCGCCGGCCGATGGAACGACAACTCCTTTGCGCACGATGCCCAGCAGCACCTCTACGAGGGCTACCTGCGGTGCGGCATCGAGGTTTACGAGTACCAGCGGCACTTCAGTCATTTGAAGATGGCCGTCTTCGACGCACGCTGGTCCATTCACGGCTCGACCAACTTGAACTACCGCAGCCTCGAGGACGACAAGGACTTCGAGCTGGTGGTGTGCATCGATAGCGCGGCGCTCGCCGGGGACGTCCTCGGGCGAGTTCGTGACGTCGACTTGAAGCATTCGCGGCGCTTCACGCTGGACGACCTCATGGGCTCGGTCGAAGGACTTCGAATCAAGACCCGTGATCCGCGGACGCTGCTCTTGCTATCGCGACGCGTGCTGTGAAATTCACGCACCATTGCGCACGCACGGATGTATTCTGACCATTGATGAATGCTCGAATGCCTCGTCCGGCGTGTTGGCCCGGCCTCGTCCTCATGGCAGCGCTCGCTTGCTCGGCGTGTGGATCGAACAGCAACGACAGCGCCCCCACCGAAAAGCGGGGTGAAGATCCGAGCAGCGCGTCGTTGCCCGCGGGCATCTTCCTCCTCGATGATTTCGAGAAACCCGTCGCTGCCCTACCCGGTTTCGTCGGTGTCGGGTCCTGGTACGGATTCGACGACCAGTTGGGAAAGGGCATGGCCCCAGAGAGGCAGCTCCTGGAGGTGGCCGCCGTCGATCCCCACCAGACTTTTTCGATGAAACCGCCAAGCGCGCACGCGCTGCATGATCGCGGTGGCCCCTACAAGGCATAGGTGTTAGCCAGAAAGTTGGCCCGAGGCGGGATTCTCTGCGAGAGCAGACGGCATGCCTATCGAGCCGACTCGGGACTGGAAGATGCTGATGTCGCTGCTGCCTACGAACTACGAGCAGCTCGCGGTGGAGCGCGG
>JBBSDY010000156.1:0-7800 GCA_038240245.1 Polyangiales bacterium | reverse complement strand
GGCGGCGGCGCCATCGCCGGCGCCAAGATCGTCGAAGCGCCCAAGGGCGTGCCGGGATCGTACACCTTCGAGGCACTGATTCCGTGGAGCGCGTTTGCCGAGGCCGCGCGCACGCGGGTCGGAATGCGTGCGGCCCTGCGCTACTACGACGGCGACGGGCGCGCGATCAAAACGGTCTTGGGCACATCCACCGAGGTCGCCCCCGCCGATTTGCCCCGCCTGGCCATCGATGCCGAGCAGTCGCTCGAAGACGGGCTCTTGAAGGACAAGGGGATCACCTCGCCGCCCTCCCACGATCGCATTGCCGACGTGGCCGGCGACGGGATGCTCGAGCGGGTCGTGGTGTACGATCGCTACCTGGCAGTTTTGGGCCCCCACTTTCGCGAGGGCAAAGAATATTATTACTCGGATATCGGCGTCGACGTGGGCGCCGGACAGATGCCGATGTTCGAAGTACGCGACGTCAACGGCGACGGCAAGGCCGAAATCGTGATGAAGAAGCGCATCGGCTCGGCCGGTGAATGGCGCGAGATCCTGTTCATCATGTCGATGGGAAATGGGGACGCGCCCTTCGTCATGTTCCAGCACGAGATCGGCATTCACGGACCGACAGGCACGGTGGCCAACGAGGTTCGCTTCGGAAACGGCCCCCGTCCCAGCATCGAGATCTCGACGGGCACCTTTAACGGATACTCGGCGGCCAACTACCGCGAAGCCGTGGAGACTTCGATGGATTCGCTGCTCTTGCCATGGGGCACCATCAAGTCACAGACCTATGAATGGAGCGGCAAGGCATTTTCCAAGGCCCGCGAAGAGAAGCAGGCGCCGGGCGCTGTGCCCTCGACCAAGGCGCCGCCGGGCGCCGCCGAGGCTGCCCGTCCGGTGAGCCTCGTCGCCGGGGCGCGCGCTCCCACCGCCGACGAGCTGCAAGACCAAGTGTACGCGCAGTACAGGCACGATCGTCACCTGCTCAGCCACGAGAAACCGCGCTTCGACTTCGCGGTCGATCTCGCGGAAGACGGCCGCAAGGAGCGCGTTCTCTTGCATGGTCGAGATCTCGTTGTCTTCGGCAAGGGCTTCAAGGGCGGCGTGGGCTATGCGTTTCTCACCCTCGAGCAGTTCACCGACGCGCGCGACGTCGTCGACGTCACGGTGCGTGACATCACCGACGACGGCAAGGCCGAGATCCTCGTGCGCGGTGTTCTACACGCGTTGTCTCCCAAAGAAGCGGGCGTGAAGCCCACCACGGTCGATCGCGAGGTCATGCTCGTCTACTCGGTCACGCCGCAAGGTATCGCGCGCGTGTTCGGTGCCGAGACGGGGCGCGCGATCGGTGCGCGGCGCGTGCAGGGGACGCTCGCGTTTCTACCGGGCGCGCACGGTCTCGATATCGAGGTGCGTCCTGGGCGCGCGTTCGGCTTCAGCGACAAGACGTATCCTTTTGGTCAGGAGCAGGGGAAGCAAGGCGGGCTCGAGCCCCTGCTTTTACCGTGGAGCGGCGCGCCGCTCGCCCGCTACCACTGGGACGGCTCCGCTTTCGTGCGCTAGACGGCGCGTGGACGTGGTCTTCGGGTGGAGTTACAAACGCGTTCATGGAACTGCATCCAGCTTTGAAGGAAGGTCGGGTCGCCGTCGTGACGGGGGCCGCGAGTGGGATCGGGTTGGCGTCGGCGAAGCGCTTCGCCCGTTTGGGAATGAAGGTGTGCCTTGCTGACGCGGATGGGGACGCCCTTCGCCGCGCTGGCGCCGAGCTCATCGCTGAAGAGCGACGAGCCGAGGGCGACGTGAGGCTCATCGAGATCGATGTGGCCGAGATCGACGATGTGCGCCACCTGTGCGCTGATATCTATTCCGCCTTCGGCGACGTGGCCGTTCTCATGAACAACGCCGCGATAGGCCGCGGAGCTGGGCCATGGAGCGATCACGCTGCGTGGCACAACCTCATGGACATCAATTTCGGAGGCGTGCTCAACGGCGTCCAGACCTTCGTCCCGGAGATGATCGCGCAGGGCAACGACGGAGCCGTCGTCAACGTCGGCTCGAAGCAAGGCATTACGAATCCACCCGGCAATGCAGCCTATTCGGTGTCGAAAGCCGCCGTGAAGGTGTTGACCGAGCAAGTCGCGCACGAGCTTCGTCAGCTCGATGGTTGTAAGGTCACGGCCCATCTGCTGGTGCCCGGGTGGACGTTCACCGGAATGACATCGAAGGGAGGCACCGATCCAACCCAGAAACCGCAGGGCGCATGGACGGGCGACCAGGTTGCGGTGCAGATGATTGCCAGCATGAGCGCGGGCGATTTTTATATTGTCTGTCCCGACAACGACACCACGAGCGACATGGACGCCCGGCGGATGCGATGGGCGATGGATGACGTGATCGAGAACCGTCCCGCCCTTTCGCGCTGGCACCCTGCCTACAAGGACGCTTTTGCGGCTTTCATGAAATCGTAGTCGACACCCGGCACGGGAGGCGCACGGCATGCCATCGACTCGACCGGTGCCCGCGATATCGCGGATCGTCATTCCGCCCTACTGGTTCGCCCTCGGCCTGCTCGTCGAAATCGCGCTCGATCGTTGGACACCGATCGCCGCGCTGATCGTGTGGCCCCTCAATTATGTCGGGCCGGTGCTCGTCGCGGCGGGCAGCGGGATCGGGATCTGGGGAATCGTTCTCTTCCGCGTGGTCAAGACGGGCATCGTGCCCTTCACCGAATCGACCGTTCTCGTCACGCGGGGTCCGTATGGCTTCACGCGAAATCCCATGTACTTCGGGATGGTGCTCATTCTTCTGGGCGTGGCGGCGCTGCTCGGATCGCTGTCGGCGTTCCTCGTTCCCCCCGCCTTCGTCGTGCTCATGACCTTTTTGTTCATCCTGCCCGAAGAGCAGCACCTCGAAAGCGCCTTCGGCGATTCGTACCTCGAGCGAAAGCGTCGCGTGCGAAGGTGGCTGTAGAGCCTAAGAGCTAGCGGCGCACCGGAATGATCTGCACCCTGCGGCCCTCGCCTTCGCCGTCGCTCTTGGTAACGACGCCGGCGAACTTGGCGAGTGCGAGGTGCACGATGCGACGGTCGCGGGGGCTCATCGGCTCGAACGTGATGATCTTGCCCTCTTCGAGGGCCTTTTGACCGAGACGCTGGGCCATGGTGGCGAGCGTGTCCTCGCGGCGCTGGCGGTAGCCCTCGGCGTCGACGACCACGTGACAGCGATCGAGGCCGGGGCGGTTCACCACGCGGTTCACGATGTGCTGAATGGCCGACAGGACTTGACCCTTCTTGCCGATGATGCGCCCCGAGTCGCGTCCTTCGATCTCGATTCGGATTTCACCGGGCGGATCGCCGGCCTCGGGCTCGACGAGGTCGGCCATGACTTCCATTCCCATCTTGGTCATCAGATCCTCGACGAAGTCGCGGGCGCTGTCGGCGCGGGCTTCGTCGTAGACGGTGGCCGTCGCGTTCCTGGCAATCGTGGGATCGGCGTCGCCGTTGTCGGACGCCGACGGCTCGGCCGGGGGCCTGGCCCTGGTGGGGCCTGGTTCTGCGCCTTGGGACTCGGACCAGCTCGTATCGAGCTCGTCGTTTTCCCCCTTGGGGGACTTTGCCGCGTCGTTTTCGTCGGATGTGGGCATTACGATCCACCTTTCAATTTGGCAGGCACGGTACCCGAGAGCTTGCGCGGCTCGTCCTTCTTGCCTGTGTCGCTCTTGTCAGACCCTTTGCCCGAGCCGCTCTTGTCGTCCCGGTCCGAGACCTCGATGGTTGCCCCGCGGGGAGCGAAACGCTCGACGGCCTGTTGTTGCACGATTCCGAGGACGGAGTTCGTCAGCATGTAGATACCGAGGCCCGATGGCAGAAAAAGCATCATGACGGTAAACAGGGCCGGCATAAAGTAAAGCATCATTTTCTGCTGCGCGAGATCGGCTTGCTGCGGCATGAGCTTTTGCTGGACGAAGCTCATGCCGCCGATCACCACCGGCAGCACGAAGTAGGGGTCGGGCGCGGACAGGTCACGGAAATAGAGAAACGGCGTGTGGTAGAGCTCGACCGCCGTCTGCAGCACCGAGTAGAGCGCCCACCACACCGGCATCTGCACCACCACCGGGAGACAGCCGCCGAAGGGATTGACCTTCTTCTTGCGGTAAAGCTCCATGGTGGCGACCTGCTTCTGCTGCGCGTCGTCCTTGAACTTGCGGTTGATCTCGTCCATCTCCGGCTTGAGTCGTCGCATGGCGACCATGCTCTTGATCTGCTTCCAGGTGAGCGGAAACATGATCAGGCGCACGCAAATCGTGAGGACGATGATGGCGATTCCCCAGTTGCCGATGACCTCGTGGGCTTTCAAGAGAAACCCCACCAGGACTTTGCTCACCGGCGCGAACATGCCCAGGTTGATGAGGCCTGACAGGCCATGGTGGCCACCAAAGGCCTTGCTCAGGTTCTCGCGATCTTTGGGCCCGTAATAGGCAGCGACCTCGTAAGTCGCCTTCTCGTGCGGGGCGAGCTCTTTCTGTGGGTAGATGAGGCGCGAACGATACATCGCGCTAAAATCGGGGTCCTTCGTCTTGTCGGGATAAAAATCCCGGTTGTAACGCTCCTCGACCTGCAGTCCGCAAGCCGGGGCGGCGGGCGCCGACAACGGCAGGATGGCTTGCGAGAAGTAAGGGGTCGAGGTCGCGGCAAAATCGATCGACCCGTGGTTCATCCAGAAGCCGCTCTCGAACTCCGGCTTCTCGAAATCCTTGGCGGCGAAATCAGACAGCATCTTGCGGTCGACTTTGCCGCCATCGTGACCGCACGCGACCTCGGTGGTGAGGGGTGACTGGCGTCCCAGGTGCGTATCGGTTTCCTTGTGCGTTCGCCACGAGGTGTTCTCGACGCCGAGCCGGTGCGTGCGCGGCGCGTCGGCAAGGTTCTCGATGGTGGCGCTGGTGATGAGCTCGTAAGGGCCCTCGGCGGCATGGAACGTCTTGGTCAGCTTCACCTGATCGTCGGCATAGGAAAACGTGCACGATGTCAGGTCTTGCGATTCGATCTTCCAGTCGACCACGTCGTGGACGACCTGCGCCTTCTCGCCGGTGGTTCCGAGCGCCCGCCAATCGAAATGCAGATCGAAGCGGTCGGGGGCATTGCCGGCGACCGTGGTCAGCTCTGCGGGCTTGCCGTTTTCGGTGTAGCGCGGGTCACCGGTCAAATAGTAGTCGACGACCGCCGCGCCGCGCGCCGAGAGGACGGCCTCGAAGTGCTGGCCCCGGATGGCGCATTTCGGTTGAGCCTCGGTCTTGCCCGGGTCGATCTCGTACAGCGCCGTTTCGGTGCGGCCACGGCCGATCGGCTGCACGCCGTCCTTGCTTCCGCCGGTACCCATGAGCTTGGGTATGTAAAACCACGCCAAGAGCCCGGCGAGCGCGATGAAAATCCAGCGAGTGACCGATTCCATATTGTGGTTTTCGCGGCAATCTCGCTCCCGGGGTCTCGATAACCCACGCCGGGGCGCGCGCCGCTTCTAGGCTGTGGTTGGGGTTTCTCGCTGCGCTTTGGGAAGGGGCGGCGGATCGAATCCGCCGGGATGGAATGGGTGGCACTTACACACGCGAAGGACCGAAAGCAAGGTCCCGCGGAAGGCCCCCTGGCTCTCGAGGCAGGAAAGGGCGTAACTGGAGCAGGATGGCTCGAACCGGCAAACGTTGCCCAGCCATGGGGAAAGGGCCCTCTTGTAGAGCTTTATCAACGAGATAAGCACATGGCGCACGATCACCGGTCCGGACCTCTCGAGCGCCCAGTCTGCGCTGTCCGAGGGGTCTTCGCCAGGGCCCTTCGCAACGAGTCGGCCCGGGCGGCGATGAGGCGGCTCGCCTTCTGCCATTCATCCTGAAGGATGGATAGCGACGTCGGCGGCCGGTCCGGGCCGGCGCGAAGGTTCTTGGGGATGATCACCACATCGATGCCCTCCGGAAATAGCCCGGTCGAGCGCCGGAAGGCCTCGCGAAAAAGCCGCTTGGCGCGGTTGCGGGCCACCGCGTTGCCGAACTTGCGGGTTACTGTAATCCCCAGGCGGGCTGGCTCGTCGTCGGAGCGCGGCTGGAGCAAGACGATGCAGCTGGGAAGCATCAAGCGCGATCCGGCGCCTTGAACGCTCAGAAATTCGCGACGTTTGCGGAGCCGTCGCGACTTGGGAAATGATGCTCCCATCGCCTTGGCCACCACGACGGCAAGCCGGCGGGCTACTTCTCGTAGGTTGTTACGGTCAGACGCCAACGCCCTTTGCGGCGGCGGTTGGATAGCACCTTGGCGCCACCGGCCGTCTTCATGCGGGCTCGAAAGCCATGCTTGCGCCGTCGACGCGTGTTGTGGGGCTGGTAGGTGCGCTTCATTTCTGACCTCGGCCCGAAGGCGAATCGGGGGCGCGGAAGTAACCACATCCGCGGGCACACGTCAAGCTTCGCATGATCCCTTTGCCGCCTCGGTCCAGTTGTACAATCGCGATGTTAGAAAAGCTCGACGACCCTGTCAGGCTGCTTGTACCCTCGGCATCACGGGGGCTGACGCCCCGGATTCGGATTCTTCCCGGGGTCTCTACCCCCCTTTGACCAGGAACTTTGTTGGTATCGCAATGAACAATAGGAGATTTTTTCTCCCCTGCTTGTACCGATCGCGAGCGCTGCTCGTGCTTGGTTTGGTCGTTCTTGCCGTGCTGATCCCTGCGATCGCGCGCGCGCAGCAGAAGACGTTCTACCTCGACCGGCTCGTTGTCGCCGGGGCTCCCGACGACGGGATCGCCATCTGGCGCCCCTACGAGGCGCCTCGTTCGCGTTTCTTTGCGCAGATGGGGCTCGGTTTCACCTTGAATCCGTTGCGCATTCGGACGGTCGCCAAAGAAGCCGGAAATTCCGCTCTTCGGAGGTACACGAAGGCTCCCGTCTCGACGCAGTTCATCGACTACGCGACGGTGGGAGCCGAGGTCGGTGGTCGAGCGACGTTCTTGCTGACGCTGCCCTTCGCGCTCTACCAGAGCGGATCGGATCCCGCGCCGGTGGGCGTGGTGGGTGTGGGCAATCTCGAGCCATTTGCCTTGATGGACCTGCGACTCGACGTGCGCGGGATGATCTACCGCACCAACGACAAGAAGTGGCTGTTTGGCGCAGGCATGTCGTTCTTCATTCCCACTGGCGCGCAATACTCGTACGGCGGCGATGGAGCGACACACACGGCGCTCAATTTCAGCATGGAGACGTACGTCCGCGATCTCATCATCGCCGTGAATACAGGTCTCAACATGAGACCCACTGGCGTGGTGGGAGAGCTCGCCGTGGCCAATGAGTGGACGCTCGGAGCCGGCGCCTACCTGCCCCTTCGCGACGGGCGCGTGCGGGTGGGAGGGTCGCTCACTTTTTCGACGGGCACCGAGAGCTTGAAGGGGCCTTCCGGCGAGTACAGCACCTTCTTCGCGGCGAGAAACACGCCGCTCGAATGGCTCGCCGAGGGGCGCATGGCGCTCGATGCCACGCGCCAGGTCTGGCTCGGTGGAGGGCTAGGAACAAGGCTCGATACCGGCTACGCCGCGCCCGATCTGCGCATGCTCGTGATGGTCGGCTACTACGCACCCATCGAAGATTCGGAAGCGACCGCGCCCGCTCGCCGCATGAAGACGATCCGCGATCGCCTCGCGCGCGACGGTGTCGACTCGGATCACGACGGCATTCCCGACGACGTCGATCTGTGTCCCAGCGAGCCAGAGGACAAGCTCGAGCCCGATCCCACAGACGGCTGCCCCAAGCAGGCCGACCGCGACAACGACGGCATC
>JBBSDY010000155.1:0-7800 GCA_038240245.1 Polyangiales bacterium | reverse complement strand
CCGATCTCGCTCGAACCCCCGGTCGGCGAACACTCACCTCTCCACTTCACTGCGATTGCCGCAGGGCAGTATCATACGCTCGCCCTCGATCAGACTGGCCATGCGTGGTCGTGTGGATGGAACGTCTTCGGTCAACTGGGCAACGGTTCATTTACGCCGCCCAAGGAGGGTGAGCGACGACTCGGCAAGGTGGTGGGGCTCGACGAAGTCACTGCGCTGGCCGCCGGACACCTGCACTCCGTTGCCCTTCGTCGTGACGGGACGGTATGGGCGTGGGGGTACAACACCCAGGGCCAGGTCGGAAATGACGAAGCCGAGTCGCATCGCCCGCAGCTCGTGAAGGGTGTGAGCGGCGCCATTGCGGTGACGAGCGGCGCCACCACGAGCCTGGCGATCCTCGCCGACCATTCCGTGGTGGCATGGGGAGCCAATGTGTTTGGGGCCATTGGCAACAACAGCCTCCACAACTGGAATGGCCCAACGAAGATTCCGTCGCTGCACAACGTTCGACTCCTGGTGGCGGGCGGCAACCGCGGCATGGCCATCGCAGAGTCGCCGGCGGTCGCAGAGCTGCGTTCCTTCGGCTCGAACGACCAGGGACAGCTTGGTCCATTCGCAAAGACGGATCGCGACGAGCGGGACGCGCACCTGCAGCACCCGCGCAGCATCGCCGCAGGTTTTCACCATAGCCTGGCCATCAGTGACGACGGTCACGTCTGGGCGTGGGGGCAGAACGACCATGGTCAGCTCGGCAATGGCAACCTCGCAGCATCCAAGGTGCCCGTCCAGGTGCAGGGCCTCGATCACGTCGCGGCAGTAGCCGCGGGTGAGCACCACAGCGTTGGCCTTCGCGCGGACGGCACCGTGTGGACATGGGGCAGCAACGCGCACGGTCAGCTCGCGCGGCAACCTTCGGCGGACAGTCTGGCGCCGGTCCAAGTGCAAGGGCTCGACAAGATCGTCGCCATTGCGGCCGGGCAGGCCCACACACTGGCACTACGTTTCGACCGCAGGGTCTGGGCATGGGGCTCGGACCAGTTTGGTCAGCTCGGTCTGATGGGCGGAGGAGAAACGCGTGTCCCGTCGCAGATCGACGGCATCTATGGAATTTGCGGCATTGCCGCGGGCGCCAGCCACTCGCTGGCGGTTCGCGCCAACGGACACGTCTACGCTTGGGGTGACAATCGACGCGGGCAGCTCGGTCATCCCGGCATCACCGAAAGTCACGTTCCCATCGAGGCTGACCGCGTCGACGACGCCACGTTCGTGGCGGCTGGCCACTACCAGAGCTTCGCGGTGCAATCGGGCGGCTCGCTCTGGGCCTGGGGAAGCGATGCGGTCGGAGAGCTCGGCGTGGACCGCGCAGCGCCGATTGTCGCCGAGCCCCAGTGGGTCACCGAGATTCGGGATGTCGCCTCGGTTGCATCGGGTGATCACCTGACGGTGGCGCTCCAACGAGAGGGACAGGCCTGGTCCTGGGGCTTGTTCGATCAGACGCCCACGTCACCTCGACCCATGGTCGATGCCTCGCCCCGATCGCAAGTTTCCGCGGGACAAGCTCACGTGCTTCTTCGGTAGGTGCTACCCGCGACAGCTACTGGCACTTCGGAAAAAGCGGGGCCTTGGCAACGGCGAACGTCACGTTGATATCCCGGGGAGCTTGCCACCCCGTCGTCCTCAACATCAGCGTCGGGGCAGTCGGCGTGCCGCCCAAAATGAAGGGCCGCAGATCGGTTCGATTGGGCGCGAGAATGGTACGCGTGGTGGGCTCATAGACGATGTTTCCGCCGTTCTCGATGGTTTGCATCGAGACAGCGGCCACACCGTTGCGATCGAGCGGAATTGCGTAGAGCCACGGGTTTTGGATGAACCCCATGGTGATGACGATTCTCTCACACTGCGCGAGCGTGGTGCCGACCAGCCATGGGCCCTTCACCGGCCCGAAATTGACTGGCGGATTCAGCTGCGTGGTGTGGTTTTGATCGTCCGAGTATTGCTGGATTGCTCCCTGGCCTTCGCCGAGGCCGTTGTAGCTGACCGGCGGATAAATCACGACGCCGAGCGAGGTGACGAGATCGGTCGCCCAGGAGATGCCCGCTCCGTCTTTCCACAAGAACTTGCCAGTGGGCACGGCGACCATCTGGACCGGCGACACGCCCGCGTTGGAGATCGTCACGCGATGTAGGTACATCCCGCAAAACGGCGTTCCGGCATCGTCGAGGTTGCCCGTACAAGGAAAGGCATCGGTCTGCACGATGTCGATGTCTTGCAGGCTATTTTCGCCGGCGTGCGGGATTCCGATCACGCCCCGGGGAATGAAGGGAACGGCCAACACCGGCGCCGTACCCACGGAGATGGGTACGACCTTGGTGCCGTCTTCGGCTTGCTTGGTATTGAGAAACGCGACCCCGACACTGGCCGGGCCGCCATTCGCTCCCTGGATGTTGGTCTTGTAGACGATGGTGTTGTGCAGGGCCACGAGACCGGGATCGCCGGTGGGTGGAGGCAGATTGGTTGCCGTCGACACTTCTTTCCAGGTGCCCGTATGGGTGACCAGGTGCATGACGTGGAGTATTGCCGGAGCAAATGGGTCGTCGGAAGTCTCGAAAACATAGAAGAGGTCTTCGCGCTCACCGTCGTAGAGGATGCCGCCCAACTTCTTGCCGGCCGGCAATGTCATGCGGTTGTTGGAACCGATCTCTTTGCCAGTGGAAGGATCGAGGGTCGCAATCTGTGCAGTGGTGCCACCATCGTCCGCCGCTCCCCCGATCACGATGACCGCCGTGGATCCGGCATCGACAACGGTATCGGGAGCACCGGCATCTTTCGGCCCGATGCCGCCGTCCGGCGCCGCGGGACCTGCCTCGTCGACCACTTCGTCGCCCGCTTCGAGCTGGGTGCCGGTTGCGGCATCGGACGCAAGGTGCTTCAGGTCATCGACCTGGTTGAAAAGCGAGCACCCGCCTAGAGCGAAGAGGCACGGCAGGAGAAGGCCCGGGAAGCGCATCTTGACGTCAGTTACAATTGCGCCGCGCACCCTGCAAGATCCAATTCCTGATGAGACCCACGGAAGCTCCGTCGAGGGCAGGGCGCGGCGGGGGAGGCATGGGGCTGCCCACGATGTCGGGATCAGACGTGATCTTCAAGTAGAGGTAGCTTTGCTTGGCGAAGCTCTCGTCGGGCGGGGGTTGATTGAGATCGGGCGGCTGAATTCGCTTGCGGTGCAGGAACACGTGAGGCCCGCCCTCCGCGCCCAGGCCACCGTCGGTGTCGATCGATTGATCTTCGACAGCGGGGACGTTGACCAGAAAGTCGTAAGCGAAGCCCTTGACCATCTTGAGACCCTGGGGCGGGTTGTCCGCGCCATGGCACATGATGGCGAGGGCGCAGTTCTTATCCAGGATCGGCTGGATGTCGGTTTCGAAGCAAACGCTGTTGGGAGTGATGACTCCCTTGTCGTTCAGATTCTGATCCTCGTTCTCGGCTTCGTCTCTTGCCCGGACAATCCAATAGTAGATGGTGCCCGGGAGCAGCTTGGTCAGGACGATCGAAGATGCGCCCGGGGCACTCAGCGGATAGGCCGGCTTGGATGTGTCGATCTGGGTGGGATCGGTCTTGCCTTCGTAAACGGCGTAGCGGAGGGCCTCGCCGGGCGTCTGATCGTCGGTGCCTGGGAGCCAGGTCAGCGTCGCCGAATTGCCTTTGAGCGTGGCCGCCACGAGGCCTCCAAACGACGGGCGCGCCGCGTCGCTCTGGGTCTTGACGCTGACCTGCGCGGTGTTCGCGTCTTCATTTCCATCGGCGTCGACCGCCCGGCAAATGAAGTACCAGAAGGCATTGGGCGAGAGACCTCCGACGCGGCCGGAGAGCAGCCCGTTGGAGAACGTGGTCTTCTTGGTGAAATCGAAGCCTCCGCCGTCCGATGCGATCGACGTGGCCGAAGCATAAACGTTGTATTTGAGCGCCAAGCCGGGCGTCGAATTGTCGGTAGCGGGAGGCCAGCTCAGGGTGACGCCTCCGGCCGACGCCGGCCCGGGCGCGAGGCATCCCTTGAAGATCGGCGCCGCGGAATCGAGCGTGGTGTGGGCGTTGGCGGGGGTGGCATTGGATGTCGAGTTGCCGGCGGCATCCCGCGCGTCGACGCGCAAGAAATAGCTGCCGCTGGGCTTGGGTAGGCCTGCCACGACGAGCGAGGTGGCGCCGGGATCGGAGACGGCTCCGAGGGTACCTCCCACGCGGACGTCGCTGGCGCTGGTCGACCAATAAACGAGGTAGACGAGGGCCGCGGCCGGCGTCTGATCGTCGGTGGCCGCCGTCCAGTCGACCTTGACCGAGGATGCTGCCGCAGGATCGCTGGCATCGAGCGAGCTTGCCGTGATGGTGCCACCAAAGGTTGGAGGAACGGTGTCGGCGGCGGGCGCGGCCGACATCTCGACGTCATTCAAGTCCTCGACCTGCGACTGGTTGACGGCGCGCACGCGCACGAAGTACTTGGCACCAGCCTGCAGCCCCGTCAGCAGCATGGACGTGGCGCCTGGCGGTGTCACCTTGGGGTGGGCCGTGTCGTACATCTTCGAGCTTGGACCCACATACACTCGGTAAACGAGCTGATCCTGCGGTGTTAGCGGATCGGTGGCCGACTTCCAGGCGACCAGAAGGGACTGCTCGGTGGCCGGGGCCACGGCAGCCACGCCACCGAAGCTGGGGCGAAACACGGCCACGGCGGAAGAATCGCCCCCTTCGGGGGTCACCAGAACGACGCTCGCATCGGCAGGCAACACCGCGACACACTGGTTGTCGAGCTGCATCGTGCCGTCACCGCACTGCAGCGTATCGCTGCTTCCGCAGCTGTTGAGCAGGGCCCCTGACAAGCAAGCAACCGTGATGACATTGAGCCAGATCTTCATGCGCACCTTCGCCAAAGCCAATTCGAGACCTGCCATCCTATCTTGGAATTGGCCCCACGCCAACCACTACTCTCGCGCGGGGCGCGTGGGCACCCTCGTTTTCGGCAAGCGCGTTCAGGGAGCGGTGCTCGGCCTCAGCTTGTAGACGATGGCCACCACGATGGCGATCCACACGATGAGGTTGATCATGAAGGGGGCGTCGCGAAGCATTTCCTGGGTGGGGCTCTCGGCTCTCGGGCGCGACTTGACCAGGTGCAGAAACCTGAGCACCCCGAAAACTGGGTTCGGCGCGGTGAGCCACAGCCAGTCGGAGTGAAACATCTGACGGGTCGCGGGATCGATGGTGTAGGCGATGTACGTGGCCACGCTCGCGGCGCCCGTGATGGCCAGCGCGCGGCCGAGCGCCACGGGCGAGTAGGCCTGCAGGACGGCGCGCTGTTTGGTCGATTCGGGGGCCGCTGCGCCCGCGAGCTCGTGGCTGCGCTTGCCGAACCCGAGAAACAAGGCGAGTAGCGCCGTGCACACCAGCAGATAGCCCGACACCTGAATGCGCGTGGCGAGACCGCCCGCCACGACGCGCAGCACGAACCCGAGCGCGATGCAGGCCACGTCGGCGTAGGCCAGCTTCTTCAGCTTGAAGGAGTAAGCGAGGTTCTGAATGAAATAGAGAAAGACGACCAGCGCAAACAACGGCGGCCCGTAGAGCGCCCCGCCCATGGCAACGACGAACAGCACCACGGCCAAGGCCTTGGCGACGTTGATGGGAACGACACCGGAAGCGATGGGTCGGTGACGCTTGACAGGATGAACGCGATCAGCCGGAGCATCGACGATGTCGTTGAGCGTGTACACGGCGCCAGCGACGAAGCAAAACACCAAAAAGGCGCCCCCCGCCCGCTTCATGAGGCCGACGTCGAAGAGCTCCTTGGCAAAGACCACCGGGGCCAGCACGAAGACGTTCTTCACCCACTGGTGAGGACGCATCGTGCGAAGCATCCCGATGGCAACGGCACCCAGGCCCGGCTCACCGCGCATCGGAGGCCGATCGTTGCGCGACGAGAGAGGACCGTCGTTCGAGGTGTTCGTAGCCGATGCCAGGGGTCGAAGTGCTTGCATGGGAAAGGATGGCCGCCGGCCCCCGGATCTCTCGACGGCGAGCATTGGCGAGGAAGCCCAAAGTGTCAATCACCCTCACGATCCGAGCACGACGCGCCGATCGCGACGGCGCTGCTCGATCATGCGCGCGGTGATCCGCTTCTGGTCGTCGCTCGGCTCGATGAGCGTCCACACGTCGTGCTCGGACCTTCCGCCGGCGAGCTCGAGCAAAATGTCGGTCGCCCTTTCGGGATCGATTGCCGAGCGGTGGCGGCCGGGCAGCTCGACGACCGCCGACCGCGCGCAGAGTCCCTCCATCGCCTGGAGCATGTGAGCGGTGACCTCGCGAAATACCGTGTCGGTGAAGGCATCGCGCCGACCCAGACCAAAGACGAGCGCCTTGTCGAAGGGGAGGCGCGGACGAAGGGGCAGCATGACGACCTCGCCGGGCCCGCCGGTCACGAAGGTCTGTTGCATCAGCCGCGAGACCTGCCCCGAAAGTCGCCAGTCGACGAGCCCCGCGGTGCCGTGTGGTGGCCTCTCGTCGGAAAAGAGACCGAAGGCGAGAACTTCCGAACCGACCTCGTCGAGTCGCCGTAGGTCTGGAGTGACGAACCTGAGCTCCACGATGTGTCCCTATTTGGGGTCTGTATCGGCTCGGCCGAGATTCTCGGCGATCTGGTTGAGCACGCCGTTGACGAAGGCGCTCGACTCTTCGCTGCCGTAGGTCTTGGCGAGCTCCACCGCCTCGTCGAGAATGACCGCCCTCGGAACGTCGGACTTGTGGAGCAACTCCCACGTCCCCAGGCGCAGCACGTTGCGATCGACGCGCGTCATGCGCTCGAGTCGCCAGTGCTCGCTCGCCACCCGGATGGTCTCGTCGAGGTCGGCGCGCTTTTCGATGACCCCACGCACGGCCTCATCGGCGTACGGTCGCGCCTCGGGATCTCCGCCGAACTCGCGCCAGAAAAGCACGATGGCTGCCTCGACGTCGCCGTCGGTGGCCTCGAGGCCAAACAGCATCTTGAGGGCCGACTCGCGGCCGGCAGTCCTTGCTCCCATGGTCGTGGCTGCCTATTTCGATGCGTCGAGCGCGCGCAGCATCGAGACCATTTCGATGGCCGCCAGGGCGCTGTCCCACCCCTTGTTGCCCATCTTGGTGCCCGCCCGCTCGATCGCCTGCTCGATGGTGTCGGTGGTCAGGACGCCGAACGCGATCGGAACGCCAGTCGACAGCGACACGCTCGCGATGCCCTTGGAAACTTCACCTGCGACGTGATCGAAGTGTGGCGTGGCTCCGCGAATGACGCACCCGAGGGCGATGATCGCGTCGGCCTTGTGCCGGGAGGCGACCTTCGAGCAGGCCAGGGGAATCTCCCACGAGCCAGGAACGCGCACGATCGTGATGCGGCCGGTGTCGACGCCGTGACGAACCAGCGCATCGATGGCCGCCCCGACGAGGCGATCGACGATGAAGTCATTGAACCGGCTGGCGACGATGGCAAACCGCGTCTTGGGCGGAACGACGAAGGTCCCCTCCACCACGGCGGGCTTGTTGGATTCGATCATGAGATGACGCCCATTCTAACATCTACTGCTGCAGATTTCTGCCTACCAGATCGATCATCGAAGTCGCGAAGGGCCCACTCCAACTGACCGAACAGCTGAATTTGTGGTTCGACGAAGTGGGGCTGGCGAGGCGTGGCGGCTGAACCAGGGCGAAAGTGGGTTATTCCGACGGCCTCGCCGTAACTTACGTTGGGGCGGCGCCAAGTCTGCTGATCGTGATCTGCTCCTG
>JBBSDY010000154.1:0-7820 GCA_038240245.1 Polyangiales bacterium | reverse complement strand
TGCGCGCTTCAAGCTCCATTTGTTCCTGCTTGGTCAGCTCAATTCGAATTGGAGTTGTGTTCACGTACGACTACTCACCACGGCTCCGAATCGCGGGCCAACTTTCCTGCTGGATACTCTCCTCTGGGGAGGTGTACTTAGGTAGCCGCTCGGATCGCGTCTTATCTCGTGCGCGCACCCGGCATCCGTCGCGGCGGCGGCAACGCGCTCGTGGGGCTCAAATCTGCCTGCAGCTCGCCCTTGAGCCGCGTCCTGCAAGCCAGCGGCGTCTCGCCCGACACCCGCTTGAACACACGATGAAAATAGTGCTTCGAGGCAAACCCCGAAAGCTGCCCCACGCGCTCGATGCTCAGCGTGGTGCGCGCCAGCATCTCCTTGGCACGCGCGATCCGCAGATCTTGCACGTAGCGCTCGAAGGTCACCTTCTCGCGCCGCTTGAACAGCCGCGAAAAATAATTCGGCGCGAAGCCTGCGTGACGCGCGACCAGGGTCAGGTTCAAAGGCTCGCTCACGTGATCGCGGATGAACCCCACCGCCCTGCGCAGGCTTCGTTCCTGGTGCGCCTCGACCGGTTGCTGCAGCGCCTCTTCCATGTCCGCAACGACACGCCGGTACGCCGAAAAAAGCTCACTGATCGTATCCGCACCCTCGGTGGCCCGCTCGAGCGAGCCATACATGTCATCGAAGCTTTTCTCGTCGAGGGCGCCGCTCGCCAAGAACGGCTCGGCCAGACGTTCGAGCCCCGCCTCGAGGTGCGCGCGCACCGCCTCGATGCGGTAACCCGACTGCGAGCCGACGACCTCGAGGTAGCGATCGAAGCGCGCCGACAAATTGCCCGGTCGTTCGCGGACGAGCTCCGAGAGCTGCCTTCGCAGATCGCGCAGGACGTACGCCGGTCGCTCGATGTCCGAGCCGTGAACGAGCGCCGTGCCGCTCGACAGGGCTCGTTCGGCGGCGACGAGCGCCGCCTGGTAACGGACGGGAAGCGACGAGGCCCCCGACGTTGGACCGATCCCGACGTGGAGCTTGAGTGCGAACTGCCGGCGCGCCAGGTGTGCCGCACGCTCGCCGATCTCGGCCAGGCGCGTGCGTAACCGGGCGTCGGAGCGCTCTTGCGCGCACAAAAACATGACACCATGGTCGCCGACCCTGCCGCAGGCGATGTCGCCGCGCGATCGCGCCAGCGCCACGCATGCTCGCTGAAATTGATGTCGTCGGATGAGCCCATCGAGCGGATCCGACTCGTCTTGCCGCCCTGCGATGAGTCCGACGATGGCCTGCTCCGGGAAGCGGCTGATGCCAAAGCCGGCGAGCGTGGGAATCTGAAAGGGGCTGGCCCAGATGCGCGCGGTGCGCGGGTCGACCATCGCACGCGAGATCTCCCACATCTGCTCGGCGAAGCGCGCCTCGAGAACCTCACCCTGTAGCTCGTTCGCCTCGGCCGAGAGCGCTTCGGCATCGCCGCGGCCGGCCATGAGCTCGGCGAAGCAGACCATGAACCGCCGGTAGGCGCGCAACCTCTTGTCGTCGAAGACCACCGTTCCCAGGGTGACGGAGACGTAGTGAGCGAACTGCGGATCGGCCAGATGACCGTGCCGCCCGGTCAGACGCCGCCAACGATCGTTCATGTCGCTACTGGTCGGGCTCACCCTGCCAAAGGGGCCGGTGACCAAAATCTGTCGAACCTCGGTGCCCTCGAAAACGGGAATGAAGAGATCCCAGAAGCCGGCGTACTGCCCCAGCACCGGGCGCTTCTTCTTCATCAGCTCCTTCATGCAGCGATCGTTGTAGGCAACGCGGTGCGCTTCGACGCCTTCCTCGGCCTCGAACATCAAGACGTGCGGCACGTCGTGGATGCGATGCCAGTCGTGCGCGTCGAGCAACGTCACACCGACATGCAAGGTGTCGAAAACGTTGGCGAGCAGCGGCGCCAGGAGCGCATGCTTGCGCGCGACGACAGGGAGGGCCAGCGCGGCGTGGTGGTGCTTGGGTCGACCCATACGGCTCTGCCCTCATTGTACACACGCCCGGCCGAAACGTGCACTCATCAAGTTTGACAAGTGCAATGGTCAGTCAGCCGGGGCGACCTAGGATGGGCTCGCTGGCTCGTTCCCCCCCCATGATTTCTCTCGGTATCGTCGGTTGCGCTCACTGCCATACCCCCTGGATCTTGCGGGTGCTTTCGGCTCGGCCCGACGCAAAGGTCAAGGCGGTCTACGACCACGACCGGACCCGCGCCGAGGTATGCGCCCGGGCCCTGGGGGCCGGCGTGGTGGACGACCCGGCCACCATTTTGAAGGACCCCGACATTCGAGGTGTCTTCGTCCTGTCGGAAACCAACCGGCACGAAGCTGACGTCCTGGCCACCTCGCGCGCCCAAAAGAGCGTCTTCGTCGAGAAGCCGCTCGGCCTGGGCGCCAAGGATGCCTTCAAAATGGCCCGCTCGCTCGAGAAGACGGGCGTCCTCTTCATGACCGGCTACCGCACGCGAAGCGAAGGCATCTTCAACTTCCTGCGCGAGCACATTCGCGCTGGCTCGTTCGGCAAGGTCACCCGCATTCGCTACATCACCTGCCACGGCTCCGGCTTGAACGGGGGCTTCGCTCCCGAGCACGAGTGGATGACCGATCCGCGCCAGGCGGGCGGTGGCGCGTTCCTCGATCTCGGCACCCACGCGCTCGACTCGTTGCTCTGGCTCATGGGTGAGCCCGTGGTCGAGGCCACCGCGGTCACGGGCGGGGCGCTCTCGTCACCGAGTCCGGTGCGCGGCGAAGAGTTCGGCGAGGGGTTGCTGCGATTTCAGGGGGGAGCAATTGGCAGCCTCGCCGCCTCGCGGATCGACATCGATCAACCCGTGCGCTGCGTCATCAGCGGAACCAAGGGCCACGCCCACGTCGTGTCGGGACGTCTCTACTTCAAGAGCCAGGTCGTTGCCGGCGCCGATGGCCAAACGCCGTGGACCGATCTTCCCACCGACCGTCCCCTGGTGTTCGACATCTTCGTCGATGCGCTGAGCGATCGCTCCCGCAACGGTTTCATCACCGCTCGCGAAGCGGCCAACGTCTGCGCCGTCCAGGAAGCGATGGCCATCGGCGCTCGCCTCAAACGCTGGGTCAAGCCGCACTTGCTTCCCCCGGTCCTGAGCGCGCCCTACTTTACGGACAGCACCAGATCGACGTTGGCCACGGCCGGCGGATAGTTCTGCGGCACGTTGGCGGTCACGAATTCGAGGGTGTTGTTTCCCCCGACGAGGTCGGACATCGTGACGTCGATGGTCTGGGCGATGGCGCCCTGGTTGTTGCCCCCGGTGAGCGTCGCGACCTCGGCCGCGGTAAGGGCCCGGTCGCGCCACGCTGCGCCGTTCCATCGGTACCGCAGCGAGTACTTGCCGACACCGTCGAGGGGGTTGTTGAGGTACCACGCCGAGAACGCGAGACGGGCGCTCGCAACGTGGTCGAGGTCGACGCCGCGCAGCTCGAGCGTCCCGCCCGGTCCCGTGGCGACGTCGGCCACACGGTAGCCGATGTTGGTCACCGGTTGCCCGGTGTCCATCCCCTGCGTCAATGAGTCGGGCACTTCGATTTCGCGGGTGTGGGTGACCACCGGTCCGTCGAAGCCGACGTTGTCCCAGCGTGCCACCCAGGCATCATAGGGGTGCGCCGCTCCGAAGCCGTTGTCGTGGCTGTACTTGATGGTGGCGTGGTTGTGCACCGAGATGATGACGTAGCCGCGCGAGAACCCGAGGCTCACCGGCGCCGTGTAAAGCTGCTTCAGCGGGCCGAAGGTCTTGCCGTTGGCGGATACGGGCGTCGCCGAGACGGTCACCTTGTCCTCGCAGACCTCGATCTCGAAGTGGTTGAGCTTTCCTTCGGCGGTCGAAACGCAGGCCGGCGGATTTGGCGGGACGGCATAGGTGGCCTGCGAATCGTGAAAGACGTTGAACATCCGGATCCCGACCACGGGCGGCTCGACATAGCCCCCGCAGGTATTTTGCATGATCACCTCGAACCCATTGCGAGGAACGATGGCTCCCTCGTCGTTGGACGTGCCCTTGGCACCGGCTCCGAACGACGGAATGGACATGGGATCTTCGGTGACGGCGATCGAAACGAACCCAAGGAGTCCGCTTACGACGTAGGCTTCGGCGTCGAACGCGATCTTGCCCGTGCGACCGGCGAAATCAAAAGGTTGTCGGATGCGGTACGAGTTTTGGCCGTAGTTCTGCGCGCCGACGGCGATGAGCAAGTGGTTCGAGTCGATGCTGTCGTTCGGATCGCAGATCACCGTGTCGCCGTCGGGAACGACTTTCGCCGCAAGCCCAGCGCGGCACGGCGGAAGGGTCGCCTCGCTGATGCCAATGGCGAGCCCGCCCGCGGTGGGCCCCTGGGGATGCATGCGACCGGCGCTCCACCTCGCAACATCGAGCTCACCGGCGCGCCCCACGGCCGCCGACGGTGCATCGAACGTGTCGCAAAACGCCGCCAACGTAAAGCCGCATCCTGGCTTGGCGCTTGGCATCGCCGGCGAAGCGCCGTCGGATACGGGATACGCGCCGGACATGCCCGCTGGTGTGCTGCCTCCCGTGCCAGACGCGGCGTCGCGGACCGTCATCGATCCTCCCGCACCGACCGCATCGCCTGCGCCGCCCCCTGGGAGCGCGCCCTCGGTCGACGAGGAACCGCAGCCGAAGAGGCACAACGCGACGCCAGCCAGGACCGTGGCTCGCCGGATCTCCAAGGAGAGGATCAACGATCCCATGGTACGCCGTTTGGAGTAACGCGCTGGACACTTTGCTACTATTTCGAGGGCACGATGCACGCACTGTTTGCTCCCCTCGCCGCACGTGTGTTCGCCGAGCTGGATGTCGGTGCATCGGTCTGGCTCTTCGCCGATCGGTGGCACGACATTCACCACCGCGAAACCCTGGTCGACTTCGAGCTCGAGCACGGCGTCGAGACCGGGCGGTTTGCCTACAACCAGCGCTCGCTCGCCCGCGCGAAGAAACAGCAAACCACGCTGGTCGCCCACTTCGGTGTTTTCACCGACTTCTTCGTCCCCGTCTGCAATCGGAATGAGCCACCTTTTGGTCGCGTCTTCAAACGTTTGACGAGCGAGACGCCGCGTGCGTTTCGGCGACGCCTCGCCCGCGGGTACGGAAAGCCATGAGAGGCACACCCAAAAGCCTCTATGGGGACATTCAAGAGCTTCCCGGCGCGGTCCAATGAAGGTACGCATGAAAAGAGCGACGTCGAGATACTGGAGCATCCTCATCGCCAGCGCCGTGTTCGGTTGCAGCGACAGCACCGATCCAAACGCCGGCACGTCGCCCGGGGGAGCGGCGGGATCGCCGGCCGAAAGCTCGGGAGGAGCCTCCGGCACCTCGACGACCGGCACCGTCAACGTGAACGACGCCAGCTCGGGCGCCGCCGGCGGCGCCGGTGTGGCGGTCATGGGAGCGGGCGGCAGCTCCGGAGCAACCGTCGATTCGGGGCGCGAGGGCGGCGCGCTCGGAAAGTCGCCCTTCGACTGGGTCGGCGTCCTCGGCACCGGACAAAGCTTGAGCGTCGGTTGCTGCGACACCGTCGTCCTCAGCACGACGCAGCCCTTCAAGAACCTGAAGCTGGCCGACACGGGACCCGATCCCAAGTACCCGGTCGACGGCACGGGAGCGCCGGTGTGGTCTGCCATTCCGCTCACCGAACCAATTCGCGCTCCCGTCCCGGGTTACGGCAATTGCACCTACCCGCCCGACAACTGCCAGTACCCCAACAACATCTTCAAGACCGGTGAAACGCCACACTCCGGGATGGCCAACCAGCTATCGGCGTCGTGGCGGGCGCGCGGCAGCGACTATGTCACCGCGCACTCGGTGGTGGGCGTGGGCGGCTCTCTCCTCATGTACATCCAGAAGGGCACCGGCTCGTACAAGGCGGGACTCAGCGAGGCGAAAGCTTTCACGCAGCTCGCCAAGGCCGCCGGGAAGACGTACGGCGTCGCGGCGATCGTTCTCACCCACGGCGAGTCGGACGCGGGCACCGCCGACTATGGCGCTGGGATCTACAAGCTCTGGCAAGATTACAACGTGGATCTCAAAGCGGTTACGGGGCAGACGCGCGACGTGGTGATGCTCGGCTCCCAGCAAAGCACGACTGTTGCCAAAGCCGACAGCTCCGCCGTGCAACTCTGGCGGGACAGCGTCGATCACGCCGGCCAGATCGTCTGCACGGGTCCCAAGTACCAATACGCCTACCTCGACGGGCTTCACATGACGGCGCCGAGCTACGTGGGCCTCGGCGAGAAATACGCCGAGGTGTTCGACCTCGTCGTCAACCAAGGCGTTCCCTGGAAACCAGTCGGCCCCACCAAGATCAGCCGAGCCGGAGCCGTCATCACCATCGATCTCGACGTCCCCAAGCCTCCGCTCGTTTGGGATGATCACATCATTGCATCCCACCAGTCGGACCACACCGCGTGGTCCAAGGGCCGCGGGTTCGAAGTCGTCGATGGGGCGGGCGCCGATGTCGCCATCGCGTCGGTGGCGACCAGCGGTAACAGCGTCGTTTTGACTCTCGCCCAGGCTCCCTCCGCAGGGGCGATGTTGAAGGTGAGCTATGCGACCGTACAGGACGGTACGGGCTTTCAGGGTGGCACGGGGCTGCACGGACAGCTTCGCGATTCCGACGACTTCGTCGGCTACGACGCGGAAAAGATTCAGGCTCAGGTTACGAACGGCTCACCTCAGATCAAGGGCTCCGCGGGTGCGTTCGTGCGCCGCGCGGGCCGCGACATCGTCGCTGCCACGGGGTTGGCGGCAGCCACCATCGTGAACACGATCATGGCCGATACGATGACGCTGTCGGCGCCGTGGACGGGCCCCACCGGTATGGCGGAGATCGCACTGCATCACAATCTCTATAACTACTGTGTGCACTTCTCGATGGCGGTTCCTTAGTACTGCCCGATGAAGACCGCGCGCTGATCGCGAGAGACGAGCTCGCGCGCGCGGTGTATCGTGCCCGGGCGTGAAGAAGACGCGCGACGACCGCGAGATCGAGCTTTCCGTGTGGCGGAGCGCTCCGCAGACCGTGCCGCCATCGCCTCGGGCCAACGCGCTTCCGCTCGAGCGCATCGATCCCCTCATTCGAATTGCGCACCGACGCGGCGGAGGCCCGCACCTGACGTTCCCCGAGCGGGTGATCGTCGATCACGAGATCCTCCTCATCATCTCCGGAAAAGGCGACCTGCTCATGCCTGAGGGGCCCATCCCCTTCGCGGCGCACGACGTGCTCTTCCTGCGACCGTTCGTCAAGCACACCTTCGCCGGGCGCGGCGACGTCGATCACATTGCGGTGCATTTCGATTTTTCATCGCGAAGCGCCGAGCCCGATCTCGATCGCCGCCGGCCCTACGCCCTCGAGCTCGCCGACGGCGTGGTGCTGCCCACCAAGCAGCGCGCCATCCCCCACGGACCCGTCGAGCGCGCACTTTCGCTGGTCGTCGAGCACTTCGGCCGCGGCACCGCCATGGGCAGGATGCGAGCGCGAGGCGAGCTGCTGTGCGTGCTCAATGCGCTGCTCGTGTCACACGACCAGCATCGCGGCGAGCCGGGCCGGCGCCGCGCGCAGCTCGACCGGGCGGTGGTGCTGATGCGCGAGCGACTGGCCCAGCATCTCTCGGGGGCAGACATCGAGCAAGCCTCGGGACTCGCATCGAGCCAGGTCCACACCCTGTTTCGCGAGCTCACCGGATATAGCCCCATGGACTACCTCCGTCGTTTGCGCATCGAGGCGGCGCGCGAGCTGCTCGCCGATCCATCGCTC
>JBBSDY010000153.1:0-7841 GCA_038240245.1 Polyangiales bacterium | reverse complement strand
TGCGCACTCGACGCATTCACCTCGCGCGATGGTGTACGCCCGCCCTTTGTCGGCCCGTGTGACGCGCCCGGCGCCCTCTGCGATGTTGAGGCACATCCCCTTCGCGGAGCGGAGCGCCTCATCGCGTAGCTTTGCGTCGCGAATGCGCGCGTCTCGAACGGCGATGAGCATCTCTGTTGCGATCCCGAAAACGTGCAGCCGCTGATGTGGAAGCAAATGTGTGTTGGTCATGGGCGATGGTCCTTTCGCCCCGTCGAAGGCCATCGCCCATGACCAACCACGCCGCCCCCCACCTCACCGGAGCGAGAAAATCCTCGGCGCTCCGCCGCCGGCAAGCCCAGTGACAAGCAAACGAGTCGCCCTTCGTTCCAATGAGCCCAGCTCTTGCTTGGCGCTGGGCTTGCCCGCGGCGGAGCGCACCGCCGCGAACTGCACCCCGACCACCGCTCGCCCCCCGCCCCGCCCTGCCCTCGACCCCAACCCCGACCCAACCCCGACCTCGACCCTCGACCTCGACCCCGACCCTCGACCCCGACCCTCGACCCCGACCCCCGACCTCGACCCCGACCCCGACCCCCGACCTCGACCCCGACCCCGACCCCGACCCCAACCCCCAACCCCACCCCCAACCGCGTTTTGCCCTCCGCCCCGTTGCCCGGCATACTCCCCGCCAACACCATGCACGCCCTGTGGTTCATGCTCCTGGCCCTCTGCGTCCTCGTCACCGCCTACCGCTACTATTCCGCCTTCATCGCCGCCAAAGTCCTCTCCCTCTCCGACGCCCGCAAAACCCCCGCCCACACGCTTCGCGACGGCAACAACTTCCACCCCACCAACCGCTGGGTCCTCTTCGGGCATCACTTCGCGGCCATCACCGGCGCAGGGCCCCTCATCGGTCCCGTTCTGGCCGCCCAGTTCGGCTTCTTGCCCGGCTACAGCTGGATCCTTGTGGGCGTCGTCTTCGGCGGCGCCGTCCACGACTTCGTCATCCTCGTATCCTCGGTGCGGCGACGTGGACGCTCGCTCGCCGAGATCGCACACGAAGAGCTCGGCCCCGTGCTCGGCATCGTCACCGGCCTCGCCATCCTCTTCATCGTCGTCATCGCGCTGGCCGGCCTCGGCAAGGTCGTGGTGGGCGCTCTCGCCGAGTCGGCGTGGGGCGTCTTCACGATCGGTCTATCGATTCCCATCGCCCTCGGGATGGGACTCTACATCTACAAGGTGCGCGGTGGATCGGTGCGCGGGATCCGCGAGGCGACGGTCGTTGGCGTGGTGCTGCTCATGGCGGCGCTCGTGTTCGGTAAGACGGTACAAGACGGTCCGCTGGGCGCACAGCTCAAGCTTTCGCAGGACACGCTGACGTACTGCATCGCAGCGTACGGTTTTGCGGCAAGCGTGCTGCCGGTGTGGATGCTCCTGTGCCCCCGCGACTACCTCTCCAGCTACCTCAAGATCGGAACCATCGGTCTTCTGGTGATCGGCATCCTGCTGGTCAATCCGGTCATCGAGATGCCCATGGTCAATGCCGTCACGGCGAAAGCAGTTACCATCGGCAGCGAGAGCTTCACGCCGATCGTCAAGGGCCAGCTCTTCCCGTTCGTCTTCATCACCATCGCCTGCGGCGCGATCAGCGGCTTTCACGCGCTCGTCGCCAGCGGAACGACGCCCAAGATGATCGACCGCGAAAGCGACTGCCGCCCCATTGGCTACGGCGCGATGCTGATGGAAGGCCTTGTCGGGGTCACGGCGTTGCTGGCGGCGTCGTCGCTGCCTCCCAGCGACTACTTCGCGATCAACACCGATCCGGCCATCGCCATCGTCGCCCCGGTGGGAGGCACGGGGCTCGCACGAAGCGCCGCCGATCTCGATGCGCTCACGCCCGTGCTCACGCGTGAGGACCGCGCGCACTTGCACCTGGCCGCCGGCGATTCACCTGCTTCGCTCGCCGGCAAGACCGTCAAGGCCAGCGATGCGCTGCACCTGTCCAACGGGGCGCTGGCCGCGCTCGGATACAACGTCGATCCTTCCGACGCGACGGCAACCGAGCTCACCAACGGCGATTTCTTGCGCATGGGCATCCGGGTCACCGACCTTCCCATCCTGGCCCGCGAGAGCCGCGAGGTCATCGCCGCGCGCACGGGAGGCGCGGTGTCGCTGGCCGTCGGCATGTCGCGCGTCTTCTCCGGCCTGCCCGGAATGAAGACGCTCATCGCTTACTGGTACCACTTCGCGATCATGTTCGAGGCGCTCTTCGTGCTCACCACCATCGACACCGGAACACGCGTCGGCCGCTTTCTGCTGCAGGAGTTCGCGGGGCGAGCGTGGGCACCTCTTGGTCGAACGTCGTGGATGCCAGGGGCCATTGTCTCGTCGGCCGTCATCGTCTTCGGCTGGAGCTACTTCATCATCAAGGGAACGATCTCCACCATCTGGCCCATGTTCGGCATCGCCAACCAGCTCCTCGCCGCCACGGCCCTCGCGGTGGCAACCACCGTGCTGGTGCGCGAGGCGCAGAAGCCCACCTACGCGGTGATCACGCTGGCGCCGCTTCTCTTCGTGGGCAGCACGACGATCACCGCGGGGATCGAGGCCATCAACGGCATCTACCGCCCCATGCTCGCCAACCCGGCGACGCACACGATGGGGATGGTCAATTCGATCGTCACCTGTCTCCTGCTCGTCGGCGTGGCTGCGATCTTGATCGGCAGCGCCTCCCGCTGGGTGTCGCTGTGGAAGATGCGTCGCGCGACGTCCGAGCCGGCCGCCGCATGAAGGATGCGCTCATCGTCGGTGGACTGCTTTTGGCTTTCGCGACGTTGGTGACCGATCACGTGGCCATCGTTTTTGGGCTCTGGCAACGCGCCCCGCGCTGGCACGCCGCGGTTGCGTTCTTCGTTCCGCCGCTCGCGCTCTACTGGGCGCTGCGCGGAGGCATGGTCGTGCGCGGTGGGATCTGGATAGGTAGCGTCATTCTGTACACGACCTTGCTCGGGCTCTCGGCAATCTGATGGTGCGACGCGGTCTGGCCTTGCTGGCGTTGGCAGCAGCCATCGGACTTGCCGCGTGCAACGGTTGCCGCAGCACGCCCCGCGCCGATTCGGCCACCGCGTCGCCGTCGGCCGTCGCCCCCACGCTTCGCCTTTACGTGATCTCGAACCTGGCGGGCGCGCTCGAGCCCTGCGGGTGCACCAAGGATCAGCTCGGCGGCATCGACCACCTCGCGGCATTCATCGCCAAGGACCGCACGCAGGCGCAAGCCTCGCTCCTCGTCGCCGCCGGCCCCACGATGTTTCTCGATCCCAAGCTGCAGGAATCTCGGGGCACGCAAGATCGCTGGAAGGGCGAGGCCATCGGCGCGGCCCTGGGTGACATCGGCCTCGCCGCCTGGACGCCTGGCTTCAACGACTGGGCGGGCGGCGCGACGATGCTCGGCGATCTCGCCAGGAGCGCGCAGGGGCCGATGCTCGCGGCGAACATCGAGGGTACCACCAAGAGCGCGGTGCGCGACGTCGGGGGAATCAAGGTGGGCATCGCCGGCGTGAGCACGCCCACGTGGGAAGGTGCCGGGCCCGAAGGCGTGACGACGAAAGATCCCGCGGCGTCGTTGAAGGCGGCGGTCGCCGATCTTCGCTCGAAGGGAGCGAAGGTGACGATCGGCCTCGCGGCGGTGCCTCGCGGCGAGGCGCTGCGACTTGCAGAGATGGTCCCCGAGCTCACGGTTCTGGTGGTCGGCAAGCCCCTCGACAGTGGCGATGCCAACGATGCGCCGCCGCCGCCGGTGCTCATCGGATCGACGCTGGTCGTCGGAACCTCGAACCATCTGCAGACCGTGGGCGTCGTCGATCTCTTCGTCCACGACGGCGACTATCACTTTCAGGACGCGACGGGGATCGCCAACCTCGAAGCCCTGGCGTCGATCGACAAGCGCATTCGCGATCTCGAGGCACGACTGCGCGCGTGGGAGGGCGATTCGTCGGTTCGGCCCGAGGACATCGCACAGCGGCGTGCCGATCTCAAGAAGCTCAACGACGAGAAGGCGGGTCTCTCCGGTCGTCCGCCGCCGCAGTCGGGCAGCTATTTTCGCTACTCGCTGGTCGAAATTCGGCAGGCCATGGGAAGCGATCCCAAGGTGCAAGAGCGGATGTCGTCGTTTTATCGGCGCGTGAACGATCACAACCGCACTGCGTTCGCCGGCCGCAAGCCGCCCGAGGTCCCGCGCGGCGGCAGTGGCTACGTGGGCGTCGAGGTTTGCTCTTCGTGTCACGAAGAGGCGCGCAAGGTCTGGGACAAGACCGCGCACGCCCGCGCCTATGCGACGCTGTCCACGCAATTCAAGGAGTACAACCTCGACTGCGTGAGCTGTCACGTGACCGGTTATGAAAAGCCCGGCGGCTCGACGGTCACCCTCAACGAGTCGCTGCGCGACGTGCAGTGCGAGGAGTGCCACGGTGCGGGGCAAGCGCACGCCAAGGCGCCGCGCCAAAAGGGCCTGATCTTACGCGAGCCCAAGACCGATACGTGCGTCGCCTCGTGCCACCATCCTCCTCACGTCGAGGGGTTCGACGCCGTCAAGGCCAAGGCCTTCATCGTGGGCCCGGGTCATGGCTTGCCCGCCGATGCCCCGTGGCCGGTGTGGGCTGTCGACGGGGGTCACTAGCCGGGAAGGGGAGGGGCTATTGGGGAGGGTATTGGGGGGTGGCAGGACGCACAGATATGACAAGGCGAGTGGGGGCCATGGTGGGGGAAAGCATTTTGGGGCAGGGTCGAGGTCCGAGGTCGAGGTCGAGGTCGGGGTCGAGGTCGGGGTCGCGGTCGAGGTCGCGGTCGAGGTCGCGGTCGAGGTCGCGGTCGCGGTCGCGGTCGAGGTCGGGGTCGAGGTCGACGCAAACGAAAGGGTCGATGAGATGCGCCTGGGAGGACCGACATTTGGTGACGTGAGCGATCCCGGGGCGTGGGCGGCTCTCGTGCGATCGTTGGGCTATGGCGCCGCTTATGCGCCGTGTCCTATCGACGCCGATGAAGCGACGGTGAGCGGCTACCGCAAGGCAGCGAAGGACCACGACATCGTCATCGCCGAGGTCGGGGCATGGTCGAATCCCATCAGCACGAGCGAGCCGGAGCGCAAGGCGGCAGAGAACAAATGCATCGCGGCCCTTGCCCTGGCCGAGCGACTCGGCGCGATCTGTACGGTGAACATTGCCGGCTCGCGAAGCCCGGATCGCTGGGATGGTCCGCACCCCGACAACCTCACCCGCGCCACATTCGATCTCATCGTGGAGAGTGTGCGGCGCATCATCGACGCTGTGAGGCCTTCGCGCAACTTCTACACGCTCGAGACCATGCCCTGGGTTTTTCCAGATTCGGCCGACAGCTACCTCGATCTGGTCCGGGCCATCGATCGCCCGGCGTTTGGCGTGCACTTCGATCCGGTGAACCTGGTCAATGCCCCACGCCGCCTCTACGACACGGGAGCGATGATCCGCGAGTTTTGCGAAAAGCTCGGGCCGTTCATCAAGTCGATCCACGCCAAGGACGTGATCTGCGACAACCGACTGACCCTCCACATCGACGAGTGCCGGCCTGGCCAGGGTGTGCTCGACTATGGCGTCCTCATCCGGTGTGCCGAACGGTTGGGTCCCGACACGCCGGTTCTGCTCGAGCACCTGCCCACCGAAGAAGACTATCGGCTGGCGGCGGTTCACGTTCGCAGCCAGGCAGACGCCTGCGGGGTGACGCTGAAATGACGGACTGCGCTATTGTGTTCAGTGCTCGCGAGCGCGCCGTGCTCCTGCCCGCGGCGCCGCCCCCTGATGAGCTCGCCGACGATGCGGTGGTCGTGAAGACGCTCGCGTCTCTCATCAGCGCCGGCACCGAGCTCAACATGCAATACGCAGGCAAAGAGTTTCCGGCCCATCCGGGTTACGCGGCGGCAGGTCGCGTCGAGCGAGCGGGCAGCCTGGTGACCGATCTGAACGTGGGCGATATCGTCTTGTGCATGGCGCAGCATCAATCGCGTTCGCACCATGCCCGCCGGCAGATCATCAAGCTCCCCGACGGGCTCGATTCACGGGTCGCTCCCTTCGCGCGCCTGATGGGCGTGTCGATGGCGACGCTCTCCACCACGCGAGCGCGCCCGCCGGCGCCCGTGCTCGTGACCGGGCTCGGACCGGTGGGTCACCTTGCGGCCCAAATGTTTCGGGCATCCGGCTACCGCGTCACCGCCGTGGATCCCGATGCACGTCGTCGTCGGTGGCTCGCCGACAAAGGCTTTGACGACGTTCTCGAGCGAGCCCCCAAGAACACCGATCATGCACTGGTCGTCGAATGCTCCGGGCACGAGCAGGCTGCGCTCGACGCGTGTCGCGCCGTCGCAAAGGGCGGCGAGGTGGTTCTGGTCGGCGTGCCCTGGAAGAAACAGACGGAGCTCTCGGCCCACGCGGTATTTCACGAGGTGTTCCACCGTTACGTCACCTTGCGCAGTGGTTGGGAATGGGAATTGCCGCTGCATCCCGAAGGCTTCGTCGGTCCTTCGACATTCGGGAATCTCGCCGGTGCCCTCGGTTGGTTGGCTGACGGGCGCGTCGATGTGCGCGGTCTCTACGAGACCGTCTCGCCCCTCGATGCCCAGCGCGTCTACCAGGACCTGATGCAGCAGCGAGCGTCACACCTCGCCTTGGTGTTCGACTGGACCCTCATCCCATCACCGCACTTCGCAGATGGGTGAGGCGTTCGCGATCCCGACTCGCTCGAAACACGTGTCGGGGACCGCGCGCTTGCGCCGCACGAGCGACGTGGCCTCGACGAATCGATCGGTGACCGGATCGTGGTAGCCGCTCGCGGTGAGGTCCGTGTCATCGCCATAGAACCGCACGATGCGCCCCATCATCACTTCACGGATCCACTTGCCGACCATCGAGGCCATGGCGACGAGCAGGTGGTGCGCGTCCGCATCGCGCACGAACGAAATGATGCCCAGGCCGGGGAAGCTGTACGAGCTCTTCTTGGCGCCTTCTTCGATGATGGCGTGCAGCCGTCCAGCGAGGGGGCCGAACGCATCGGAGTAGCGAGCGTAGCCTCCTACTTTGCCGCAGACGACGTCGACGTTGGCCTTCTCGCTCTCACAGGCGTGGAGAAACATTCGCTCCATCGCGTGCAGGTCGACATCGAATCTTGATTTTCCGTCGAGCCGCGCCTGGTTGAGGCGTTTGGTGCAGACCACGCTCGAGCGTACACCGGTGATGTCGATTCCTCGCGCGGCGAGTCGGTCGAGATCGCGCGCCACCAGGGTCACCAGGTCCTCATCGGCCTCGAACGCCTCGTGCTCGCTGCTCCAGCACTGCGCCTCGACGTGCGACGGGCAAGGCTTGCGCAGCTCGATGCGGGTATCGAGGGCGAGGGCATGGATGAGCTCGTCCGGATTTCGAACGTCGAGCCCGATGCGACGCGCGATCGCGCGTGCCCACGCTTCGCCCAGGGCCACGTTGCCGTGCGAGACCATTTCCTTCGAATCACCGAGGCGTCGGGCGAGCGAGCCGCGAGGTTTGCGAGCAGCGATGGGCCCGCCAAGGATGCTGACCTTTGCCCACACCGCTGTCACCACGAGCGGCCCGAGTCGAGGACCGAGCCCGTTTTCATCGATGCCCATCCGGAGCTGGTCAGCCGTCAGCAAGGGTGTGTGCACTCTCCCTACCAGATCGGCGAACC
This sequence comes from Polyangiales bacterium, assembly GCA_038240245.1. Taxonomy (GTDB): domain Bacteria; phylum Myxococcota_A; class Polyangia; order Polyangiales; family Polyangiaceae; genus DASWDH01. The sequence continues at coordinate 137 of JBBSDY010000153.1, read as the reverse complement.
CACGTCGTCAGCGCTGCGGACCCGTCGGGCGCCCCGAGCCATTGTTCGAACGATCCCGACACGATAGATAGATCAAAACCAACCGCGCCCTGCGCACGTACTAGTTGGTGACCCCGGTGCTCGCGATCGCCCGAGCG
>JBBSDY010000152.1:0-7853 GCA_038240245.1 Polyangiales bacterium | reverse complement strand
TCGTCAGCGAGAAGCTCGCCCAGTTTTTCGAAGAGAATCCCACCACCGCTCGCAAGATCATCGAAAAGGCCGTGCTCGCCGCAAAGGCGCGCGAAGCGGCGCGCAAGGCGCGCGAGGTCGTTCGCAAGGGTGCGCTCGACATCACCACCCTGTCGGGCAAGCTCGCCGACTGCCAGGAGAAAGACCCGGCCAAGAGCGAGATCTACGTGGTCGAGGGAGAGAGCGCCGGCGGCAGCGCAAAGGCCGGACGCAATCGGCGCTTTCAGGCCATTCTTCCCCTGCGCGGCAAGATCCTCAACGTCGAGCGAGTCCGCGCCGACCGCATGCTCTCTTCCGAGCAAATCGGAACGCTCATCACGGCGCTTGGCTGCGAGATCGCCGAGCCCGAGAGCGAGAGCGATATCAGCCGCGACAAGCTCACCAACGGCGACTCGAAGACACCGAACGGCAACGGCACCGCGGCCAACGGTGGCGCCCACGTAAGCGGCGAGGCCGCGCCCACGGTTAGCCTCACGCCACCGCCGCGCAAGTCGATGTTCGACATCCGCAAGCTCCGCTACCACCGCATCATCCTGATGACCGACGCCGACGTCGACGGCTCGCACATTCGCACGCTGCTCTTGACGTTCTTTTTTCGGCAACTGCCGCAGATCATCGAAGAGGGCTACCTCTACATCGCGCAGCCTCCGCTTTACCGCGTGCGCAAGGGCAAGAAGGATCTCTACCTGAAAGACGATGCCTCGCTCGAGCAGTGCCTGCTCGAAAATGCCATCGAGGGCATGGAGCTCACCGCGTCGCGGGGCCCCACGCTTTCCGGCAAGCCGCTCTTCGTGCTCGCCAAACGAATGAAGTTGGCCCGCGAGATCCTGGGCAAGATCGATCGCCGCTGCGACGCGCGTGTCGTCGCAGGTCTCGTGCGCGCGAGCGGTCTCGGTCGCGACGAGCTGCGCCAGCCCGAGAGGGTGCAAGAGGCCGCCAAGCTGCTGAGCGACTACATGCTGGCTCGCTATCCCGATCTCTGTCCCATCCAGGTCGACATCTCCACCGAAATCGAGCACGGCGCCGGTCGCATGGCGGTCACCATGCGTCCCGGGGCCAGCGCGCGCATCAGCGTGATCGATTGGAATCTCGTCGACTCGGCCGAATACCAGGAGCTTCTTTCCATCGAAGAAGACATCCGCTCCATCGGCTTGCCGCCTTACACGGTCAAATCCGGGGGCGCGCAGCCGGTCACCATTGCCGACGCCGAGAAGCTGGCCGAGTACATCGACGAGCGCGGTCGCCGCGGCATCACGCTCTCGCGTTACAAGGGCCTCGGCGAAATGAACGCCGAAGAGCTGTGGGCCACCACCATGGATCCCGACGCGCGCACGCTCTTGCAGGTCCGCGACGAAGACACCACCGGTCGCACCGACGAGCTCTTCTCGGTTCTCATGGGCGAGAACGTCGAGCTGCGCCGCACGTTCATCGAAGAGAACGCGCTCAACGTTCGCAACCTCGACATTTGAAGGTCGGCGGCCAAAACTACCGAACGATCTGGGTGGCGTCCGACGGTGTGTCGGTCGAGATCATCGATCAAACCAGGCTGCCGCACGACTTCGTGGTGGCGCGTCTCGTCACGCTGGTCGACGCCGCACGGGCCATTTCCGACATGCTGGTGCGTGGAGCGCCGCTCATTGGAGTGACGGCGGCCTACGGGCTGTGCCTCGCGCTACGCGAAGACGCGAGCGATCCGGCGATGGCGCGCGCCGCGAAGGTTCTCGAGGCGACCCGTCCCACCGCGGTGAATCTCCGTGCGGCGCTCGAGCACATGATCGAGCACCTTCGGAGCGTCTCGATCGCCGAGCGCGCCGCCGTTGCCTATACGCTCGCGTCCACGTTGGCCGATCAAGACGTCGCGCAGAACCACGCCATGGGTCAGCACGGGCTCGAGCTCCTGCGCTCTGCCGCGCGACGCAATCGAGCGGTGCAGGTGATGACCCACTGCAATGCCGGATGGCTGGCGACGGTCGACGGCGGGACCGCGCTGGCTCCCATCTACGCCGCGCACGACGCAGGCCTTGCCGTCCATGTTTGGGTTTCCGAGACCCGGCCGCGCAACCAGGGGGCCGCACTCACCGCGTGGGAGCTCGGCCACCACGGCGTGCCGTACACCGCCATCGTCGACAATGCGGCGGGGCACCTTTTGCAACGCGATGCCGTCGATCTCGTCATCGTCGGAACCGACCGCACCACCCGCTCGGGCGATGTTGCCAACAAGATCGGCACCTACCTGAAGGCCGTCGCAGCGCGGGACTGTGCGGTGCCTTTCTACGTCGCCGTTCCCTCGTCCAGCATCGACTGGAGCCTCGATGATGGGGCACGGATCCCCATCGAGGAGCGAGCCTCGGTCGAGGTGACCCACGTTGCGGGCCGTTCATCGAGCGGCGGCGCCGTAGCCGTGCAGGTCTGGCCGTCGGGCGCGGCGGTGCGCAACGTCGCCTTCGACGTCACGCCCGCCCGGCTGGTGACGGGCCTCATCACCGAGCGCGGCGTTTGCGCTGCTTCGCCCGAGGGCCTTCTCGGTCTCTTTCCGGAGCGAAGCTTGTCCTCTCTGCGATAAGTTGGGCCCGTGCAAAGTGAGCTCGATCTCCGAAGGGCGCTGTGCGACCACGCGCGCAAGATGACGGTCGCGGGAATCAACCAGGGCAAGTCGGGCAACCTCAGCGTTCGCATCGACGGCGGTTTTCTGGTGACCCCCTCGGGCCTCGACTACGAGGCCATGGAGCCCGAGGACATCGTGACCATGATGTCGGGCCAAAACCCCCTCGGCCCCCGCCCCCCGTCGAGCGAGTGGCGCCTACACCGCGATATCTACGCGAGGTACGCCCAGGCCGGCGCGATCGTGCACGCCCACGCGATGTTCGCGACCACCCTGTCCTGCCTCGATCGGATGATTCCCGCCTTTCACTACATGGTCGCGGTCGCCGGAGGGCCGGACATTCGCTGTGCCCCCTATGCGACTTTTGGCACCCAACAGCTTTCCGACGCCGTGGTCCGGGCGCTCGCGGATCGCAGGGCGTGTCTGATGTCCCATCATGGAATGATTGCCTTTTCAGAGACGCTCGCCGCGGCGTTCGCGCTCGCGGTCGAGGTCGAGACGCTCTCGGCGATGTACTGGCGAGCCCTCCAGATCGGCGCGCCCTCTCTGCTCCCGGAGACCGAGATGGCGGTCGTGCTCGAGAGCTTCAAGAGCTACGGCAAGGGTTAAGGCCCCGTCCCCCCTTGTTACGTCCGCGATCGGGACTTACTTTCGGCGGGCTATGCGAATGGATCGGATGACGACGAAGAGCCAGGAGGCGTTGCGATCGGCCGTCGACATCGCCAGCCGCCGCGGAAACCCCGAAGTGCTTCCCGAGCACATCTTGCTGGCCGCCCTCACCCAGGACGACGGCATTGCCAGCCCCCTCGTCCAAAAGGCAGGCGCATCGGTCGAGTCGCTCGTTCAGGCTTTCGAAGAGCGCATCAACGGCCTTCCCAAGGTGACCGGCGGCGCCGAGCCCACGCTCTCTTCGCGGGGCATGAAGGCCATCCAGCGCGCCGAAGACGAGGCCAAGGCCCTCAAAGACGACTTCATCTCCGTCGAGCACTTTCTGCTGGGGGCCGCCAAGCAAGACCGCGACGTGCAGGCCGTTTTCGATCGCAACGGCCTCGGCTACGACAAGCTCTTGCGTGCCCTCGCCGAGGTGCGTGGCTCGCAGCGCGTCACCGATCAAAATCCCGAAGGCAAATTCCAGGCGCTCGAAAAGTACACCCGCGATCTCACCGACGCCGCCCGCCGCGGCAAGCTCGACCCGGTCATCGGTCGCGACGAAGAGATCCGCCGCGTCATGCAGGTTCTGTCGCGGCGCACCAAAAACAACCCCGTGCTCATCGGCGAGCCCGGTGTCGGCAAGACGGCCATCGTCGAGGGTGTGGCGCTGCGCATCTCGCACGGCGACGTGCCCGAATCGCTCAAAGACAAGCGCGTCGTCGCGCTCGATCTTGCAAGCATGGTCGCCGGCTCTAAGTTCCGCGGTGAGTTCGAAGACCGTCTCAAGGCGGTGCTCAAAGAGATCGAAGCCGCGCAGGGCCGCATCGTCCTCTTCATCGACGAGCTCCACACGCTGGTGGGCGCGGGCGCAGCCGAGGGCGCCATGGACGCCGCCAACATGTTGAAGCCCGCCCTTGCCCGCGGCGAGCTCCGCTGCATCGGCGCTACCACGCTGAACGAATACCGCAAGCACATCGAGAAGGACGCCGCTCTCGAGCGGCGCTTTCAACCGGTGATCGTGGCGCAACCGACCGTCGAAGACACCATCGCGATTCTTCGTGGTCTCAAAGAGCGCTACGAGGTCCACCACGGTATTCGCATTCAAGACAGCGCCCTCGTCGCGGCGGCCACGCTCTCCAACCGCTACATCACCGATCGCTTTCTCCCCGACAAGGCCATCGATCTCGTCGACGAAGCCGCCTCCAAGATCAGAATGGAGATCGACTCGATGCCGGCCGAGATCGATGCCACCGAGCGCAAGCTCATGCAGCTCAAGATCGAAGAGCAGGCTCTGAAGAAAGAGCGCGACGCGGCCTCCAAGACGCGACTCGAAGAGCTGCGCCGCGAAATGGCAGAGCTCACCGAACGGCGCGACGGCATGCGTGCACACTGGCTGCAAGAAAAAGAGATCATCAACCAAATCCGCGAGCTGCAGCGGCGCATCGAAGAGCTTCGCAACGAAGAAGAGCAGGCCCGGCGCTCCGCCGATCTCGGGACCGCGGCCGAGATTCAGTACGGCAAGATCCCCGAGGCCGATCGGCAGCTCGAGTCTCGCCGCAAAGAGCTCGGCAAGGTGCAAGAGAAGGTGAGCTACCTCAAAGAAGAGGTCACCGATCAGGACATCGCTGCCGTCGTCGCCAAGTGGACGCGCATTCCCGTCAGCAAAATGCTCGAGGGCGAGACCCAAAAGCTCCTGCGCATGGAAGAGGGGTTGCATCAGCGCGTCGTCGGTCAGGACGAGGCCGTTCGCGCCGTCGCCAACGCCGTGCGCCGCTCGCGCGCCGGGCTCGGTGACGAGCGCCGTCCCATCGGCTCGTTTCTTTTCCTCGGCCCCACCGGTGTAGGCAAGACAGAGCTCGCCCGCGCGCTCGCCGAATTCCTCTTCGACGACGAGCGATCCATGATCCGCCTCGACATGAGCGAATACATGGAGAAGCACACCGTCTCGCGCCTCATCGGCGCGCCTCCCGGCTACGTCGGCTACGAAGAAGGCGGCCAGCTCACCGAGCCCATTCGTCGCCGTCCGTACAGCGTGATTCTCTTCGACGAGATCGAAAAGGCTCACCCCGACGTGTACAATGCGCTCCTGCAAGTTCTCGACGACGGCCGCCTCACCGACGGCCAGGGCCGCACGGTCGATTTTCGAAACACGGTCATCATCCTCACGTCGAACGTGGGCACGGCACAGGCGGCCGTCATCGAAGACGATCCCAGCCAAACTCCCGAGCAGCGCGCGCGCCTCGTCAGGACGACCGTCATGGAAGAGGTCCAGCGCCACTTTCGGCCTGAGTTCATCAACCGCCTCGACGAGATCGTGGTCTTTGGACGGCTCGAAAAAGCCGAGCTCGCCAAGATCGTGCAGATTCAGCTCGGCTCTCTTTCGCAGCGTTTGGCCCGTCGCGAGCTCAAGCTCGAGGTCACCCAGGCCGCCAGCGAGCTCATCGGCGAGCTCGGTTGGGATCCGCAATATGGCGCTCGCCCGCTCAAACGCGCCATCCAGCGCTATGTCGAAGATCCGCTGGCGCAGCGCGTGCTCGCCGCCGAGTTTTCTCCCGGGGACGTCATCTTGGCCGATCGCACGGCCGACGGGCAGCTCAAGTTCGAGCGCAAGATGCTCAACTAGGCGGATAGAATGCCGCCGTGCGGCGCATTCTCGTTCCCTGGGTTGGCTTCGGCGCGGTTGCCGTGGTGGCGATCGCGCTCGTCGTGCTGAAGGCGCGCCGAGATTCTGCCGATCCCGCACGTTGCGAGGGTCTGGTGGCGCTCGGCAACCGGTGCTGTGCCGCAGGACAGAAGCTGAACGCGGGGCGGTGCGAGGGGCGCCCCTCACGGTGCCCGGCGCCTCTTCGCGTGACCGACACCGGCTGCGTCGCGTCACACGAGCGGGTGCTCATCGCCGGCGGCACGCTTCATCTCGGCGCTGGCGACTGGGAGGCAGAGGGGCGAATCGTGCCTCATCAATCCGAGATCGCACGGTTCGCGATCGACGCCTTCGAAATCACCGAGGCGTCCTATGGCGAATGCGTGGCCGCGAGCAGGTGCCCGGTGGTCCCCACGTCGGGTGAGGCGGGCCGGGCGCAGGGCCACCTCGCGAGAGCCGACGCCCAGTCGTATTGTTCTTTTCGCGGTGGCCGCCTGCCGACCGACGACGAATGGACGTTCAGTGCGGGTGGCCCCAAAACGAGTCGCTATCCCTGGGGCGACACGGGCGCCGTGTGCCGCAGAGGGGCGTGGGGCCTGCAAGATGGCCCGTGCGGCTTTGATTTCGACGGACCCGAGCTAACGGGCGCCCACCCCGATGGAGCCTCTCCCGAGGGCGTCCACGACCTGGCGGGGAATGTGGCCGAATGGGTCGCGGGAGGGGCCGGGCAGGACGACGGCGCGGTCCGCGGCGGCTCCTATCGGTCGAGCCTGGCCACCGAGCTGCGCACCTGGCAGTCCCGGACCGTCGCCGTCGGCGACCGTCAACCCGACGTGGGGGCTCGATGCGCGTACGATCCGGCTGACGAGACGCGATCGGTGGCGGCGCCCACGATCCCGCAGCCTGTCCCGTGATAACCTGATTGGCCCGATGACGGCGGCTATCTTTTCGATTGGAACCGAGATCACCCGAGGCGAGATGCTGAACACCAACGCCAGTTGGCTCTCGGCTGAGCTCACGGCTTTGGGTTTCGAGGTGCTGGAGACCGTCGCCGTCGACGACCACCCCGGCCGCATCGTTGCCGCGGTTCGTCGACTTGCCGAAACCCATGCCATCGTCGTGGCTACCGGAGGTCTCGGTCCGACGACCGACGATCTCACCGCGACTTCGATTGCGCAAGCGGTGGGGGTTCCGCTCATCCGTGATCCCGCCTCGCTCGAGGCCATCCGTCGCCGATTCGAAGCGGCGGGCCGAACGATGTCGGCGACCAACGAGAAGCAAGCTGACTTCCCCGAAGGCGCCGAGGTGCTCCCCAATCCCGTGGGCACCGCTCCGGGGTTCGCGGTAACGCTCGGAGAATGCCGCGCGTTTTTTCTGCCGGGCGTTCCGCGCGAGATGAAGCGCATCTTCGCCGATCACATCGTACCCAAGATTGCCATGTTGGCTCCGCAGCTCACGTTTCAGATTCGGCTCAAGACATTTGGAATGCCCGAGTCGATGGTGGGCGAGAAGCTGTCCGGCGTGGAGGCGGCCTTCCCCGGGATCACCATCGGGTACCGTGCCCACTTTCCCGAGATCGAGGTGAAGGTGCACGCCACCGCCGCCAACCAGAACGATGCGCGCATTCTCGCCGATGCGGCTGCCGAAGAAGTCCGCCGCCGGCTTGCGAGCGTGCTCTATGGAGAAGGTGACGACACCTTCCCCGAGGTAGTCGGACGTGCGCTCCGCTCCCGTGGTTATCGACTCGCAGTGGCGGAATCCTGCACCGGTGGACTCCTGGGCCACTTGATCACGAGCGAGCCCGCGAGCGACTACTTCGTCGCCGACGCCGTGACCTACGCCAACAGCGCCAAGACCCGGCTGCTCGGCGTCAGCGAGGACATGCTTCGCGGGCACGGCGCGGTCAGCGCAGAAGTCGCT
>JBBSDY010000151.1:0-7866 GCA_038240245.1 Polyangiales bacterium | reverse complement strand
GTCGTGGTGTAGGTGGGCACCTGGTCGGTGCACGCGTAGTTGACGGCGAGCTCGAAGCAAATCTGAAAACGGGTGGGCGTGTTGCCGGCGGGCTTGGATTTCACCTCGAGGCGCACCCACGCATCGCCGCTCGCGTAGTCGATGGGGCTCTGCCAGTTGCTCGGCGTGCCAGGGGGAGGCACCACGCGAAAGTGAGAATCCTTGGTCGTATCTGCCGAATGCGTGTACGTCGCGTCGACCACGACGATTTCGGCGCGCGCCGCGCGACTGGTGCACGCTGCCACCACGAACATCACCGCGCCGAACCACAATCGGTTGCCCGTCGTCATCGCAGTCTCCGATTTACTTCAGCAGGGTGGCAATGGGGCCCTTCGAGAAGTCGGGATCGCCGAAGCTGGTGATGGGCACGTCCATGGCATTGGCCAGCGTGATGAGCAGGTTGTTGTGCGCCACGCCACCGAGGTTCAAGCATTGCCCCATTTGCAGGGCTCCGCTGCACCCGCCGGCAATGACGTAGGGCATGTCCTTGCGCGAATGTGTCTGACCGTTGGACTGCTCGTGCGCCCAGACGAGGGCGGTGTGATCGAGCACCGTCCCGTCGCCCTCGGGAATCGCGTCGAGCTTCTGACAAAGGTACGCGAACTGCTGGGCGTACCACTGCTCGATGCTGACCAGCCATTCCTTGCGCTGATCGGGTCCGGCGGTGACGCCCTCGCTCCCGTGCGAGATGCCGTGGTGAGATCCCGAAATGCCGATCCACTGAAAAGCCAGGTTGCTCGCCCCCTGGCTCCACTGCAGCGTGACGACGCGCGTGAGATCGCAGGCCAGCGTGGCGGCCACGTTGTCGAGCTGCGCCTTGCCGACGTCGACGTAGGCCTTGGTCGCCATCGTGGGCTTGGTGGTGGGTGCCTTGCAACCCGCGGCGGTCGTCTGATCGAGCGTTCGTTCGAGCTCGCGGATCGAGGTGACGTGCGTCTCGAACTTGACCCTGTCTTCTGCGCCTAGCTGGCACTTGAGGTCGCCGAGCTCGGAGCCCACCAGATCGAGAACGCTCTTGCGCGTCGCGCGCAGCTTGGCGGCCGCGTTGGCGTCGTTGGGCGCCAGGTCGGCAAATAGCCGGTTGTAGGCGTTCAGGGGGTTGGTCTCCGGCGCGATGCCTTGCTTCGGGCCGAGTGACGAGACGATGCCGCAATACGAGCCGGTCGTGTTGCCGAGCTGCAGCGAGTCGAATTTGGTCTGCTTGCCTACCGATGCCGCGACCTGCTGATCGATGGAGATGCCGGCCGGGCTGAAGTCGTCGGGCCCTCCCAGCGCCTGGCGGGCGATGAGCATGTTGTTGTTATCGGGCCAGTGGTCCTTGGGGATCGGCTGCTTGTAGGCCGTTTCGATGTTGACCCCGCGCACGAGCGTGATCTTCGACTGGAACGGCTTGAGCGAATCGAGGATGCGCCCCCAGCCGCAGCCGGTGCCGTTCCACCAGTCGTCCATGACCGTGCCGTTCGGCGTGCAGAAGAAGACGAGGCGCTTCGGGTATTGTACCGAGGCCGCGCTCGAGGGCAGAATACGCAGGAAGGGCAGGGAGAACGCGGCGAGTGCGCCGCCCTTCAAAAACCGTCGTCGATCGAAATCGCGCGCGTTCATTGGCAGCTCGCTTCCACCGCCACGACCGGGCGGTATCGAAAGGCGTCGGTGACCGTCAGCTTGACCAGCAGATCGCGCATGTCCTGGCCCGATCCTCGAAACCCTTCGGCGAGCGTGGCAAGCGAGCAAACATCGTCGGAGCTCGAGGCGCGCGAGAGCGCGTAGGTAAACCAGGTGGCAGCCACGCAGTCGCTCACCTGCTCACTTGCCGTCAGCTTGTCGACGAGCCCGAAGAGGCCGTTGAAGTCTCCGTCGGCATCGCGGGTGTTGACGATCTTCCCGGTCGCGTCGACCGGTTGGCCGTTCTCCTGGCTGCGGTAGCGACCGACGGGATCGTAGTTTTCGAAGCCGAGTCCGATGGGGTCCATGAGCTGATGGCACGTGTGGCAATAAGGATCGGTGGAGTGGTTCGCGTAGCGCTGGCGCGTGGTGAGCTTGGGATCGGGCTCGGGCGCTATGACGTTCACGTTGGGCGGAGGGGCGGGCATGCTCTGGCACAAGAGCCTCTCGCGCACGAACTTGCCGCGCTTCACCGGTGACGTCTGATCGGCATTGGCGCGCGCGGCGAGCATCCCGACTTGCGACAGGAGCCCGCGCCGCACGGTCTTGTCGAGCTCGGTGCGACGCAGATCGGTGCCGGTGATTCCGGTGATCCCGTAGATCTTGGCGAGATCCTCGTTCACGAAGGAGAACGAGGCGGTGAGGAGCGTCTGGAGCTTGGCATCACCCGTCCAGAAGACGTCGCCGACGAAGGCCTCGATCTCGCCCCGCATGTAGCCCTTGAGCTGGGGGGTGAACTCCGGAAAAATCGAGGTGTCTTTGACGGCATTGTCGACCTTGTCGAGATCCAACCACTGCCGAAAAAAATTGTCGACGGCGCCCTTGGCGCGAGGGTCGGCGATCATGCGACGCACCTGCGCCTCGACCTCTGTCGGGGTAGAGAGCTTGCCGGCGTCGGCCGCGGCGAACAGATTGTCGTCGGGCATCGTGTTCCACAAGAAGTAGGACAGGCGCGAAGCGGTTTCGTAAGCGGTCAGCGAAACCGATCCGCCCGTGCCGGGGCCGCTCACGCCCTTTTCGACGTGGTAGACGAAGTTCGGCGACTGCAGCATGGCCTCGACGACGGCGCTGATCGACGTCGTGTAGTCCAGTCCCTGCTGCCCGCGCAGCCCGGCGTAAAGCGCGTCGAACCGCGTCGCCTCGGTGCCGCTCAAGGGGCGTCGGTAGGCACGCTTCCCGAACTGCCGCACGAATTGCTGCGCGCATTCGGCTTCGCCCGCCTTCGCCGTGTCGCAGGTCGACAGACGCGACATGTTCTTCACGGCAGCCGCGGCGATCTGTTGCGCCGCTTCTGAATACTGCGTGGCCACGAGCGTGGTGGCTGGCTGATCGGCGTTGTTCTCGAAGCCACCGAGGACGCCATCGGCGACGAAGTTGCTGCCCAGGCCGGTCGTGTCGCCCACCAGATCGCGAACCGTGTTGTCGTACTCGACGCGCGTGAGGCGCCTTAGAGGAGACTCGCCGACTTTGCCCTTCGCACTTTCAGAGCAGACGAATCCGTCGGCCGCGCCGACTGTGGCGCCCGGCTGGTTCGTGGAGCCGGGCGCCTGCGCGCTGGTCGAGCCAGTGGCCGAGTGTCCCGTACTGCGGGGCTCGCCGATCTCGCCCGAGCAGGCGAGTGCGAGGAACGACGCGGGCAGCAAGCATGGAAAGATCCACCTGGACCGCGCCAAGCTTGCACGATGGGTGCGCATCATGATCCATTATCAATCCAAATCCTGTGCCAGAGTAGTCTGTGAATGTGGCTATGATGTAGGTCGAGATGAGCGGCGATTCTGGCAGCGATCGAGTCACGCAGGCGCGTCGCGATCTGTTGGGGTACACCGAGCAGCAGCCCCGGAGTTGCGCCACGGTGGCGTGGTCCGACGCAGCCGGTCCGCACAACATCAAGGTCGAGGGGCGGGCCGTCCTGGGTTCGGCGAGCGGCGTCGATCTCGTGATCGCCGATCCCATGGTGTCGCGACTTCACGCCGAGCTCGAGCACCGTGCCGAGGGTTTGTGGATCCGCGATCTCGGGAGCACCAACGGAACCAGGGTCAATCAGATCCGCGTGGAGAGCGCGTGCGTCCCCGATGGGGCCCATCTCAAGCTCGGCTCGACGACGCTCGTGGTCAACCCGGGGGCGGCGTCGACGTCGATCGAGCTTTGGCCACTCGATTCGTTCGGACCTCTCGTCGGAAAAAGCACCGTGATGCGCGCCATGTTCGCGCGTCTCGCACGCATCGCGGCCACCGATTCGACGGTGTTGATCGAGGGCGAAACGGGCACCGGAAAGGACATCGTGGCACACGCCCTTCACGAGGCGTCGCTGCGGTTGGCAAAGCCCATGGTCGTCGTCGATTGCGCCGCGCTGCCCGAGAATTTGCTCGAGGCCGAGCTCTTCGGTCACGCCAAGGGGGCCTTCACGGGGGCAGGGGCCGCGCGCGCGGGGGCCATCGAATCAGCCGAAGGATCGACGGTTTTTCTCGACGAAGTGGGCGAGCTTCCGCTCTCGATGCAGCCCAAGCTTTTGCGAACGATCGAGTCGCACAGCGTGAGGCGCCTCGGCGAAACCGCGTACCGGACGGTCGACGTTCGCTTCGTCTCCGCCACCCACCGCGATCTGCGGCGCATGGTGAATGCCGGCGCCTTTCGCGAGGATCTCTACTTTCGTCTGGCCGTGGTTCCGCTCCACGTTCCGCCGCTGCGCGAGCATCCCGAGGACATCGAGATGCTCGTCGAGCACTTTCTACCCGCGGGAGCGAGCGATCTGTCCGTCGAGACGCTGAAGGAGCTGACGGGCCGGTCTTGGCTCGGCAACGTGCGCGAGCTGCGCAACTTCGTGGAGCGCGCACAGGCGCTCGGTGCGAGTGAGGCCCTGGCGCTCTTGCCCGGTGCCGATGCGGAGCAAGACGAGGCCAACGCGCCGCCGGTGCCCCGCGCTATTCTCGATCTGCCGCTGCGCGCGGCGCGCGAGCGATGGGTGGAGCAGCTCGAACGCGAATACATCGGCGGTCTGCTCGAGCGCCACGGGGGCAATGTGCTGGCCGTCGCCGAAGCCGCAGGTGTGGACAAGAGCTACATCCACCGCTTGATTCGGCGAAACGGGCTCTAGGCCCTTGGCAATGGACGAACCGTCCACACCGAGGACAGTTCGTTCACTCTCGCGCGAGGTGGTCGTCCAGCCAAGGTGGACGAGTGCAGTGACGCTGATTGATGACGAGGTGAGCTCTCAGTACCTCTGTAGTGCGGTCTTCACGACTTGGCCGAGGGGCGTGGGGGTGCCTTGCCAGTCTTTCACCAGATTGGGAAAATGGCTGTCGTCGCACGTTGCGTACACGTCCCAGATGGCGGCGACCCACGAAACGTGGAGAGGATCGGCGTAGGCCAAAAACTGTTTGGCGTAGTCGGTGTCGCAGCTGCTGGTGGTGAACGTGAAGACGAAGAGAGGATAGGTGGAGGCGGCGAATCCCCAGGAGCCCTGCCACTTGTCGGGCGGGTAGTTGTCGTAGCTGAGCGCTTCGATGCCGTAAGCCACGTTGTAGCCCGAGATCTCGTAGCCCGAGATGTCCGTGAGCTGAAAAGCCCAGAGGCGAGGGTTGGCGATGATGAGGTTGTCGGCACCCTGGCCGCGAATCGCGTCGTAGATCGTCTGCATGCCGACCGCCTTGAACCCGGCGGTCGTGACCTGCCCGCCGTTTCGCCAGACGTTCCAGTCGACGTCGTACGGGATCCGGTACGTCTGAAAGATGACGCCACCGTCGTCCTTGTACTTGGCGGCGATCTGTTTCCAAAAGGCGATGGAGTTCTGATCGGGCATCTGTTGTGAGGCAGGGCTTTGGTTTCCGAGATCGCCCTTGTCCGACGTGCTGAGGCAAAGGATGACATCGATACCGAGACTTCGGAGCGTGTGAATCTGCGCGTCGAGCGTGGGCTCGTAGTTGGCGTCGTAGCGAGCCGCGCCCTTGAGCCACGCATCTTGCGACACGGTGAAGCGCACCACCGTCGCGCCCCAGCTCTTCATCATGGCAAACTGCGTGGGCCAGTCTCGATCGTTTGCGTTGTCGGGCAACGGGGCCCAGAGTCCGTGAAACACACGGGGCGTGCCGTCGGCCGAGCGGATCGTGGCCCCGTCGACGTAGTAGCCGCCCGGCGCGATTCTCGGTCGATCACCGCCCGCTGAGAAGCCCTCGAACGACGTCGTCAGCGAGCAACCGAGCGAGCCCGAAAGCCCGACCACCGACAGTGCAATTTTCGTGGAAGCCCAGCTTGCCATGAACGACGCGAGCCAAGGCGCGCGCTTCAGAACATGCCACGAACGGTGGCCACGCTGCCACCGGTTACGGGCACGACACCAAAACTCGTCGACGAGCTCGGGCTTGCCCTGACAAAAAGCCAGGTGGCGACGCCGGCCGAAGTGATTCCGAGGCCGAGCGAAATGTCGCCGATCACGAGCTTCGAGCGCGCCCGGTCGACATCGGCCTCGCTGCAGCTCGGGTAGCAAGTTCGCTCTAGCTCGCTGCGTTCCGACAATCCGGTGGAGGCAAAGTAGGCAAAGCCAGCGATTCCGACGACGCCGATGCCGGCGAACAGATAGGCCGCAGGTCGAGAGGCGCGCGTCGTCGCGGGCGTCGTATCGCCGGCATCTTTGGCGAAGTCGACGAGCAGGACCCGATTCTTCTCTCCCTCGACGACGACGATCCGGTCTTGCGTCGCTTTGCCGCCGGCCATCTCGTAGCGCAGAAAGTGAACGCCGGGATCGAGCGGTCTGGCGCGGCCGTCGAGGTTGCGAAGAAAGGGCGCCCCATCGACCCACACTTGAACATCCACCGCGTCGCGACCGTCGGGATCGCGGGCTCGTACGACGACCGACGGTGTGCTCGCGTCAACGTCGCGGAGCCATCGCTCGCAGTCCTTGCGGGCGAGCTCGGGGCACACGTCTTGCGCGCACACCAGAAGCCTCTCGCGCGTCTCGATGAGCTTGCCCCGATCGCGCAGACGCTGCGCCTGGTCGTAAGACCAAAGGCAAGCCTCTTGCGTCTGTGCCTGGGCAGGCGCCGCCGAGAGAAGAATCGCGGTGAGCGCGCCCGCGACGCTCGACGCCGCGCGCCTCACAAGCATTCGCGCCGGATCCGGCGGACGCCGTCGGGATCGATCGAGTAAGGAGAGTCGCACGTTTTCTTCGTCGTTCCCCGCGCCGGTCGCGGTCTGGAAGGAGCGTAGCTTCGCGATGACGCAGGGGCAGAGTCTTCTACGGGCAGAGGGGGAGGGGGAGCGGCGGTCACGGCGGGTGTAGGCTGTTTTAGAGCATCGGACCCCGCCACGTCGAGCGAGGCGGATGTTGCAAGACGAACGTCGCCCGACGGGGCAGGGGCTCGCAAGGCCCGCACGATGATCGCGAGACAAACGAGGATGACGACTCCGAGGCCAACGCCGAGCGCGGCCCCTGATGACGCCAGCCGACGAATCAGGTTCGGGCGTGAAGGCGCCTGTGCCAGCGCGGGCGTGGCGTCGCGCTCGAGCTTGGCTCGCAGCGCGGAAATTTCCGCGCCGCACTGCTCGGCCACCCACGCCGCGATCTCTCGCGTCGGGGCGAGGGGCCCGGCGTGGGTCAGGGCCAGCGCCATTTCGTGGGCAGACGAGAACCGCTTGCGCGGGTTTCTCTCCAGGCCCTTCATCACGACCTCGTCGACCGCTTCGGAGACGCCGGGTACGAGGGTGCTGGGTGGCGCAATCTGACCGCGCAGCACTTGATTGAGGATGGCGGCCTCGTGCTCGCCCTCGAAGAGGTGCCTCCCGGTCAGCCCCTCCCAGAGAACGACGGCCGCGGCGTAGATGTCACTTTGCCGGGTGGCGCGACCGCTCAATTGTTCGGGTGCGAGGTAGTTGACCTTTCCCTTCACTTCTCCCAGACGCGTCGGCCCTTGCAGCCGTCCGATGGCCTTGGCGATGCCGAAGTCGAGGATGCGCGGGACACCATCGGTGCCGACCAGGATATTCTGTGGCGAAACGTCGCGGTGAACGAGGTCGAGCGGCTCGCCCGCGTCGTTGGTTGCGTCGTGCGCGGCCTGCAGGCCGTGAAGCACCGCGACGACAATCGAGCAGACGATCGCGATGGTGCGAGCATCCGCATTCGCGGTGGCCAAAAGATGCGAGAGGGGAGCTCCCTCGACGAGATCCATCACC
>JBBSDY010000150.1:0-7902 GCA_038240245.1 Polyangiales bacterium | reverse complement strand
GACAGCGTCGGCTGCGCGATGTAGCCACGAGAGTTGTGGCGGATGCGGCGCTTGAATTCGGCGCACTCGTCGGCAGTGGCGTGGGGGCCGATGAGCATCCCGTATCCGCCAGCTCCGTCGGTGGTTTTGACGACCAACTCTTCGATGTGATCGAGCACGTAGGCGCGGTCTTCGTCGTTGCTGCAAACGTAGGTCGGGACGTTGGGGATGATGGCGTCTTGGTCGAGGTAGTATTTGATGATCTGGTCGACATACCGATAGATCGCCTTGTCGTCTGCGACCCCCGTTCCAGGCGCGTTGGCCAGCGCGACGCGCCCCTGCAGATACACCTGCAGCACCCCCGGAATTCCAAGCAGCGAGTCGGGCCGAAAGGCGAGCGGATCCAGGTAGTCGTCGCTGACCCGCCGATAGATGACGTCGACCCTACCGAGCCCCGACGTGGTGCGCATCATGACGAAACCGTCGCGCACCACCAGGTCCGGCGGCTCGACCAGCTCGACGCCCATCTGCTGCGCCAAAAATGCGTGCTCGTAGTAGGCGCTGTTGTAGTGCCCGGGCGTGAGCACGACCACCCGCGGGTCGTCGCATTGATCGGGTGCGAGGTAGCGCAGGGTGTCGAGCAGGCGCCGCGGGTAGTCGTCGACCGGACGGATCGACATGTTCTCGAAGATCCGGGGGAAGGTCCTCTTCAGGATCTCGCGATTCTCGAGCACGTAGCTCACGCCGGACGGGCATCGCAAGTTGTCTTCGAGCATGTAAAACTCGCCCGTCTTGTCGCGGACGAGATCCGTGCCCACGATGTGACACCAGATCCCACGGGGGGGCTTGAACCCCACGCATTGCGGCCGAAACTCCGCGCATGTCATCACCAGCTCTTCGGGGACGATCTTGTCGCGCAGGACCTTCTGGTCGCCGTAGACATCGGAGATGAAGAGATTCAGCGCTTCGATGCGCTGACGAAGGGCCGCCTCGATGCGCTTCCACTCGTGGCCCGATACCACCCGGGGGATGACGTCGAAGGGGAAAATTCGCTCCGAGCCTCCCTTCTCGTCGTTCAGCGTGAAGGTGATCCCCATGCTGAGCAGCGCTCGCTCGGCCGCGACTTGCCGGCTGGCCAGGACGCCAGGTTCGAGGGCGCGGATCCCCGCCACGAGCGGCTCGAAACCCGCGCGCGGTTGTCCCCGCGCGGCGAATGTCTCGTCGTAGTACGGCCCATTGTCCGGATCGTAGGTGTCGAAGTCCATTGCCGCTCTACCACTTCAGCTCGGGTAGGTCCTTGAACACCGTGCGAACGCCTTCGGTCCACTCTTTGCTGAGGGTCGTGAAGTACGGATCGCCCTGATCGAAGCGACGACGCATCCGCACCTGGAAACTGTCGCGCTCGTAGCACACGAGATCGATGGGCATACCCACGGACAAGTTGCTGCGCATCGTCGAATCGAACGACACCAGCACGCACTTGGTTGCGTCCGACAAGCTGGTGGAGGTGTTGATGACCCAGTCGATGATTGGTTTGCCGTACTTTGCCTCACCGGTCTGGAGAAATGGCGTATCGACCTCGGCCTCGATGAAGTTGGTTTCGGCATAGGTTCGAAAAAGCCGCAACGGCTCACCCTTGATCTGCCCCCCGAAAATGAACGACGCGTTGAAAGCAAGATCGCTGGCCTTCAAGTTTGTCCCATCGCGGCGCTCGACGTCGCGCGTTGCTTCCGAAACGAGACCTGCGACATCGAACATCGTGGGAGCGGTCCACAGATTTGGCTTTTCGCCCTTGGCTTCGCCTCGTTGCTTCAGCACGCTGATGATCGCTTGCGTGCTTGCCAGACTGCCCGAGCTAAGCAATACGATCACGCGATCGCCGGGCCGCTCGAAGACCGTCATTTTGCAGAATTTCGCAAAGTTGTCGACACCCGCATGGGTGCGAGAATCCGACGCGAAAATGATGCCGTCTTTCAAAAGGACGCCCACACAGTAAGTCATGCCATTCTCAGCTCGTGATCTCGTCCGTCCGCCCTGCGAGCGAATCGCAGGGGCAGCGGTAGATATCGGTGCCCATGTGTGACACGGATCGACGCGGGAAGCACGAACTCGAGCCCGTTCGACGCACGAGCACTACTTCGGCACAGCACCTCGCACGATTCGGTTTACTGCGCGGCGAGCTCCTTCAGCACCCGGGCGATCTCGGCGGCGGGGGGGAAGTCGACGCTGCGCATCGCCAGCTCACCGCGCCGGTTGAAGAAAAAGACCTGCGCGGTGTGGCGATCGGCGCCTGCGTTGCGCGCCTTCAAGAAGTCGATGAGCCCATCGAGCTGCTCGGGCGCAGGCCGGCCTGCGTGCCAGCGCGGAGGACCTCCGAACCGCGCAAGCCACTGGCGTAGCGCTCTGGAATCGTCGTGTTCGGGGTCGATGCTCACCGAGAGCCATTGCGCGTCGCTCACCTGGTTGCCGAGCTCCTTGATGCCTTGTCCAAAGATGGCGCCCTGAATGGGACACGTGGCCTGGCAGCTCGTGAACATCAGCTGAAGCGCAGTCACGTGGCCGCGCAGCTCCTGGTCGAGCGTGCTCTGGCGATCGTTGTCCAGCGTCAGGGCGACCGGCGGCGGCGCCTGTGGTGGCTTCACGATCCCCGCGCTGTTGTGTGCGCGGACCGGCGACGTGATGGTGCTGGCCGCGGTCGCGAGCGCGCCGCGAAGCAGCGCGCGCCTGGCGGGCCTTCGCCCCTGCACGGTCACGAGATGGTGAGGTAGGCCCATAGCGCTTCGCATTCCTCGTCGCTGAAGACGTATCGTGGCATGGCTTGCGGGATCATGACGAACGCCGGATCGATTCCGTCCCGAAGAAGCCTGCACAGCTTGCCGGAATCGTAGACAGAAGGAGGCCCACCCCGCCGGGGGACGGCATGGGTGAGTCGCTCACGAGTGATGGGAGCGCCAAATCCTTGCGAAGAGAGATCGCTTGCGTCCGCGCTGGCGGCGAGCGGCACCGCCGACGGATCGCGATGGCAATTGCTGCAACGCACGGCTTCTTGCGGCAGCTCGAGCGCGTGTCCGGCCATCTTTGCGTGGAGAGGCCGCTGTCCGTCGAAGATCGCCCGACCAAGCTTGGCAGCCGCGTAGCTGCCGTGGCATCCAAGGAGCAGCGTCGTGGCCAAAAACCACGGGCGAGCGCTCCGAGCCTCAATCTCAATTGCCATAGAGCTGGCTTTGCGGCACCGGTATCGCCGTCGATGCTCCCGGAACGATCCAGTTCAGCTTCGCCACGGCGCCACCACGCTTCTCGTAGTACTCGAGCTTGATGTCGTAAAGCTGGCCCTCGGTTAGCACGACGGGAGCGGCATTGTTGGTGCTGGGCGCGTGGTCCGTCCAGTTGCCGATGATGGGTGCTCCGTTGACCCATAGACGCACACCGTCGTCCGACACGGTCTGGAACGTGTAGGTGCCGCCGACGAGGGCGAGCACGCGGCCCGTCCATCGGACAGAGAAGTTGTCGACGGGCAGGCCGATTCCGGCGCTTCCCGAGCCCCAGTTGAAGTTGACGGCTTCGTAACGCGACAGGGTCGGGGTATCGGTGAGCGCGTTGTTGGCGAAGTACTGGCCCAAAAGACCTGGACCCGTTGCGTAGAGCAGAATCTGCGGGATGGCGACGAAAGCAGGAGCGCCCGGCGTCTGCCAGTTGAGCTTCACGACGGCGCCGCCGCCCTTCTCGTAGTACTCGAGCTTGACGGTGTAGAGCTGACCTGCCACGAGCGTGACGGCAGCAGCGTAGTTCGTGGCAGGCGCGTGGTCGGTCCAGTTGTTGATGACTTGCACATCGTTGACCCAGAGACGCACGCCGTCATCCGACACCGTCTGGAAAACGTAGCTGCCGGTGCTCGGCGCGCTCACCTGGCCAGTCCAACGCGCCGAGAAGTTATCGGTGGGAAGGCCCGTGCCTGCGGCGCCGGTACCCCAGTCGAAGTTGACCGCCTCGGTGCGGGTCAGCGCCGCCGTCCCGGCGAGCGTCGTGTTGGCGAAGTATTGGCCCGTCAGGCCCGCTCCGCTCGGAGCGGCGACCGCCGGCTCGTCGCTGCCTATTTGGCGGGTAAACGCCGCGACATTGGCAAGATCGGTGGGCGTCAAGGTGAGGTTCGTGTGCGCCTGAATGGCCGCTTCGATCGTCGCGACCGACCCATCGTGCAGGTAAGGCGCTGTCCCCCATGCGTCGCGTAGAGTCGGGGTGTCGATGCCGGTGAGCGGGCCGCCGAGTCTGGTTCCGCTGCTCGGCTTGATGGTGCCCACGTCGTGCGAGACGAGCGCATCCGAATCGGTGAACGTATTGCCGGCATGACACGTGACGCACTGGTTGGCGAACACGGCGCGGCCTTCGACAGCAGCCGACGTCAGCGCGCCCGCGGCCGTGCGGTACGGTGACGGCGCGAACGTCGAGAGCGATCCGACGTACGCGGCGAGCGCATCGAGATCGGCGCTTTGCCCGGCCTTGGGGTCGCCGAGCGGTTGGCTGCGGGTACCCGTGTCGAACGCGGCGTCGGTCATCAGTCCGGTGCCCTGCGTGAGCACCCGAATCTGACCTTCGAAGTCCTGCACCTCGTCGAAATTTCCCGACCAGTGCAGCCGGCCCTCGGCTCCCGCGCGGCCGCGCAAGTTGATGGTGTTGCGCAGTCCCTCGCCCATGCTGGTGAGATCCCAGGTGCGCCCGTCGAGCCCACCGTCGTTGTGGCAGGTCGCACAGCTCATGTAGCTATCGCGCGAGAGCCGGGTGTCGCGCGCATCGTAGAAGAGTTGCTTGCCTCGCAGGACCTCGGCGGCGAGCTTCTCGACGGCAACGCTCCCGAGCGTCGCGACGAGGGGAACCGTCTCCTGCCCTTGCTCGGCGAGGGGCGTGAGATCGTAGACCCCCACCGTTCGGTCGAGCGCATTGTGCACGTACAGCGTACGGCCGTCGGCCGACACGGCGAGCCCTTGCGGCGCGCGACCTGCTTCGGCTCGGAAGAGCTCGCGCTTGCCGTAGGCGTCGAGCACGGCAATCTGCCGGCTCGATTCGAGGGCAACGAAGAGGTAGATGCCGCTCGGGTGGTACACCGCGGCGCTGGCGACACCCGAGTTGTCGTGGTCGACGCGCGCCGCGTAGTCTTCGGTCTGCGCCACGAGGTCGATGCGCGAGCTGATGGCGCGCACTGTGTTCTGAAAGTCGAGATCACGCTGGTCGCGCAGTCGGCCGCGCTGAATGTTGTCCTGTTTCGAGGGAATCCAGGCCGAGGATCCATCGGGCGAGATGGCCGGCGCGCCCAGGTAGTTGGGGACACCGCGGCCCGACACGGTGGTATCGGGCTTGTCGCTGTGTTGCAACTTGACCGTGCGGATCAGGGCGAGCGACGCCGGATCGACGAGCAGCACCTCGCCGCCTGTCGGCACCCCGTCCAGGGTCGTCTGGACCGATGCCGTGCCTTCACCTGGCTGCGGCGGCGTGATGAACCGTGAGACGAGCAGGCGGCCGCCGGCCTGGGTGAGTGCGAGGTGGCGAGGGCTCGGACCCACGTCGAGCGAGCCGAGAGAGACGCCGGCGCCGCTCAGTTTGATCACTTGACCCGCGGCCTCGAGCGCCACGAACGCGCTGCCGTCAGGCCCGACGACGACGCCAAATGGTTGCGACGCGCGGGGCAATGCGAACGTGTTCGTCACGACGAGACTCACAGGATCGATGATGCTGAGGGTGGAGGAGCCTTTGTTGGCGACCCACACGTTGCCGTCGGGCGCGACGGCAACGCTGCGCGGCATGCTCCCCACCGCGATCTCCGCGAGCTTGGCGTTGGTGGACGTGTCGAACACCGACACGCTGTCGTTGTCGATGTTGACGATCCACAGCCGCGTGCTGAGACCCGCGCGCCGTTCGAGGGCCAGGTTGCTCGAGCTGACCGCCGTGCCCGCAATTGCCGCGCCCGATATCGCCTGCACGAACTGCGATGACGTCGCCGTCCCGTCGGTATTGCGAACGGTCAGTGTCGCCGCGTAAACGCCCGGACTGGCGAACGTGTGCGAAATGGAGGGCGAGGTCGAAAATCCGCTGTCGCCCGTGCCATCGCCGAAGTTCCATTGGTACTCGAAGGGTCCCGCTCCGCTCGCCGCGGCCGTATAGCCGACCGCGCCGCCGCTTGCCGCGATGGGCGCGATGACGGGGCTGACGACCGGCAACGGTTGTCCCACGAACCAGTTGAAATGAACGGTCGCGGTGCCGCCGCGTCCGTCGCTCACCGTCGCATCGACCGCGTAGCTACCAGCGACCGTGGTCGTGCCGCTGATGACGCCGCTGATCGCGTCGAGGATCAGGCCGGACGGCAGGCCCACGGCCGCATAGGTCAGGGGGTCACCGTCGGCATCGCTGGCGGCGAGCGTCAGAGTGGCCGCCGCTCCGACCGTCACGTCGACGGGTGCAGGAGTGGCCAAAATCGGCGCGCGATTGCCGGGGGAAAAGTAGATCGTCTTTTCCGCTTTGAGGGGACCGAGGGGAGTGAAATCGCCCGCTGCCACGGGAGCGCCCCAGCTGACGCCATCGGCGCTCAAGAAAACGCGAAACTGCGCGATGGTGCCGTTGGGCGTCGCGTCCTGGCGCGGCAGGTAGCGCAGCCCGCTCGGCTCGATGGCTCCCCCCATATCGATCTTGATCCAGTGCGGAGGCGGGGGGCTCGCGGCTTGCCATTGCGTGTGCCAAAACGTGGTGGGGTTGTCATCGATGGCGTTGGCGACGGCTCCGTTTTCGCCGGTGACCTCGGCGCTGTCGGCAGTCACCGTCCAGGCCGCCCGCGAAAGCACCACCCCGTCTTGGTCGAGGAGGTTGATCTCGGCGGCCGACGTCCAGGGATTGCCGTTCACTTCGGAATCGGCCTCGAGCATCACGAACCGCGTGGGTCCCGCTCCGCCGACGGCCCATACGAACTGCGTGCTCGTTTTCTGCGCGCCGTCGCTCACGCTGGCATCGACGAGATAGCGTCCGACCTGGCTCGGCGTGCCCGAGACGATACCGGTCGTCGGGTCGAGCGAAAGACCGGGAGGCAAACCCACCGCGGCGTAGCTGAGCGTGGCATTGGTGGGGCTCGATCCCTGCAGCTGCACGAGCGCAGCCGTGCCCACGGTCGAGCTTTGATCCTTGACTGGCGCCAGGCGCAACGGCGCTGCCGAGCCGATGCGCAGGACGGGCGCGTTCGACGGCACGCCGCTCGCGTTCATGGCGAAGAGCATGTAGAGGCCGGGCACCGCCCAACCCGGGTTGCTGGGGATGTCGACATCGTAGACGTTTGTCCCGATCCCGGGGCGGGACGTCAGCGGAACGCGGCGCTGATCGTTGTTGAGTGCGTGCGTGGTCGAAGACGAACGCATGGCCACGAACGATGCGACGGGCGAATCGGTCGTCACCGCGATCGTCGTTCCGTGGCTCGCCTGCGCGGGCGCGCTCAGGATGATCGGTCGGGTCGCCGCCGTTCCGTCAGCGTTGGACAGGTAGGGCGGGCTCAAGATCTGCAGATCGGAGTGATTGGCCGCACAGCCGGCGCCGCACAAGCCTCCGCCCGCCGACAGCACGCGGCCATCGGGCAAGAGGAGCGCGACGCTGTGGTAGTTGCGCGGCACGCTCATCGGCGGCAGCGCCGTGAACGTCTCTGTCGTGGGGTCGAAAATCTCGGGGGCGAGGACGGAATTGTTGTCGGAGAAGCCGACGGCCACCGTGGCGCCGCCGATGACGACGACTTGCCCGTTGGGCAGCACGACCGAATTGTGGAAGGCGCGCTGGTAGACGAGCGGTTGAATCTTACGAACGACCACGGCCGCGCCGAGCTCAATCACGTAGGCATTGGCGTTGGAAACGACGCCGTCGTACCCGGGCGCGCCGCCCACCTTGAGCACCTTGCCGGTG
>JBBSDY010000149.1:0-7913 GCA_038240245.1 Polyangiales bacterium | reverse complement strand
GCCCCGCATGGTGGCGCTTCGCAGCGTCTCGACGAGCTTGCGCGCGTCGGCGTCGTGCTTGGCCGATCGCGTCGTCACGAGTATGAGCCAACCTTCGAGCTCTTGCAGCTTGACCGCAGCCGCACGATCTTTGGGCCCCAGCGCCGGCAACGCATCGGCCAGCTCGAGCTGCGCCTCGGAGAGGACGCCGTCGGTCAGCTCGCTGATGAACCGATCGATGAGGCCATCGAGGTGAGCTTCGATCTCCTGGTTGGTGCCGTCGGTGAGCGAGGGGGCGATCATCTCGATGAGAGCGCCCTGAATGCGTCGTGCGGGCGCGGTTCCGCCCTTGGACATGTAGTAAAAGCCGTTGGAGACGCTGTCGAAGCCGATCGTATGCACCCGGGTGCCCTTGGCGACGAGCTTTTCGGCGATCTCGCCTTCGACGGCGACCAGGTTACAGACCTGGGCGGCCTTTCGGGCGCGCGGAATGGATGCCTCGTCGCCCTGCGCTTCGGGCAGCACGACCCCGAGCTCGGCGCACAAGGCGGGATTCAAATCCTCTTTCAGAACGACCGAGAGCTCGCGCCTCCAGGTGTGGATACCCCTGGGCATCGTCCAGCCCACGGCAGCTCCCACTTGCACGAGCGCACCGGCATCTGGGCTCTCGTGGCCTCCAACGTGAATGAGACCGGGGACGATCAGGGACGCTTCGCTCATTTCAGGCCGGGCAACCTAGCATTATTGGAACGTTAGCGAAACATTGTGGCCGGCGGGGCATTAAAACTCGCCAGCCACGCCAAAGTCGCCAGCCACGCCAAAGTCGCCAGCCATGTTATCGTTTAGGGTTAGAGGGTGAATCCATGCGGCGGCTGAGACTCGTTTGCCCCTTGTGTGCTCTTCTGTGCGCAGGATCGTCGGCCTGCAGTGGCGACGACAACGGCTCGGGCGCCCCCGCGGTCAACGAGGGACCGAGCGGATCGAGTGGGAATGAGAGCGCCGGCTCGGGAACCGGCAGCGCCGGCTCGGGGACCGGTGGCGCTGGCTCTGCAGCCGGGGGGCCCATCGTCAATCCGCTTACCAACCCGATCGATGGTCCTGCGGCCGGCAATCCCGCTGGCAAATGCGACGTGCCCGCCGATGCTCAGCTCGAAGACGTCTCGAGCCCCAAGACCGTCGTCGGAACCGGCACGCCCGACAGTTGCACGGGCGACAAGCTCGTCGAGGCGGTCGGCAAGGGAGGTGTCATCACCTTCAACTGCGGGCCCGATCCGGTGACCATCACCCTTACCCAGACCGCCAAGATCGTCAATGACACGGGGCCAAAGATCGTCATCGACGGCGCCGGGAAAATCACCCTGAGCGGCGCGGGCAAGGTGCGCATCCTCTACCAGAACACATGTGACATGGCGCAAAAGTTCACGACGGCGAGCTGTGACAACCAGGAGGCTCCCCAGCTCACGGTGCAGAACTTGACGTTCGTCGACGGCAACGCAAAAGGCATCCCCAACACCGGCGAGCTCGGTGGCGGTGGCGCCATCTACGCACGCGGCGGTCGGCTCAAGGTGATCAACGCTCGCTTTTTCAACAACGTCTGCGACGACAATGGTCCCGACGTTGGCGGCGCCGCCATTCGCAGCTTCATGCAGTACAAGGGCATGCCTGTTTACATCGTGAACACCACGTTCGGAGGCAAGGATGGCCTCGGCAATGTCTGTTCGAACGGCGGTGGCCTCAGCAGCATCGGGGTTTCTTACATGGTCATCAACAGCCTCTTTAGCTACAACAAGGCCATCGGCAACGGGGCGAACCCCGCCCAAGCGGGCAGCCCCGGGGGCGGCAGCGGCGGCGCCATCTACAACGACGGCAACACGTACACGCTGTCGCTCTGCGGCACGAACATCACCAACAACTCGGCCAACGAGGGCGGCGGCGCCGTCTTCTTCGTGAGCAACGACAAGAGCGGCTCGCTCGTCATCGACCGCTCCACGCTCACCGCCAATCCGAGCAAGGGATTCGAGACCCAGGGCTTCCCCGGCATCTTCGTGATCGCCAAAGACAAGCCGATGGTGACCGAGTCGACACTCACCAAGTAGGGGCCACGCGATCGTTCAAAGTGGTGCTAGGCTCCCCGCGCCGTGCGCATCCTCCCGTTTTTCTTTCTCGCCATTTTCGCCATGTCGACCGTCGAGTGCAACCAGCGCGAACAAACGTTGGTCGAGCGCCGGGGCGCGCGGGTTTATCAGAAAATGTGCGCTGTCTGTCACGCGCCCACAGGGGCGGGATACAAGGCGGATCGAGCGCCCGGGATCATGCGTCCCAATTTCATCGGAACAGTGACCGACGACTTCTTGCGCACCGCCATCATCAACGGTCGGCCGGGCACGACGATGTCGGCCTGGGGGGTCGAGCGCGGCGGGCCCCTTGCAACGTCCGACATCAACGCGCTCATCGCCTTCATGCGTACGTGGGATCGACAGGCTCACCCGGCTCTCGACGAGCGTCCCGTCTCGGGCGATGCCACGCGCGGGCAGGAGACTTTCACAAAAGAGTGTGCGCGCTGCCACGGCCCCCGCGGCACGGGAGGACTCTACGTCAACATCGGAAACCCTCAACTGCTGGCGACGGCGAGCAACGGTTTTTTGCGCCACGCCATTCAAAACGGCCGACCGGGGACCGGGATGCTGGCCCTCGGTCCCACCCTCGGCGAGAGCGCGGTCGAGGACACCATTGCCTTGCTGCGCGGCTGGCAGACGGCCGCACCGGCCACGCAGGTCGCCTCTGTGCACCCGCCGCCGCTTCCGCTCGGCCCGGTGCCCTTGAATCCGCACGGCCCCGAGCCCATCGGTTTCAAGGCGCACCCCGCCACGACGCCCGCCGACGTGGTCAAGGGGCAGCTCGATCGACACGCGCGCCTGGCGCTGCTCGATGCGCGTGCGCCCTCGGACTACACCAGCGAGCACATCACCGGCGCCGTGAGCGTGCCCTTCTACGACATCGAGCCCTACGTGAACGCGCTCCCCAAAAACGCGTGGCTCGTGTGCTACTGCTCGTGCCCTCACGCCGAGTCGAGCAACCTCGCGCAGGCGCTCATGGCCAAAGGGTTCAGCAAGGTCACCGTGCTCGACGAGGGTCTCGGCACGTGGAGATCGAAAAAATACGGCACGAACACCGGCGAAAAGCCCTGACGCTCATTTCTTGGGCGCAAAGACGCGGCGAAGTGCGGCCACCATCTCGGTCTCGACGGCACCGAACAGGCTATCGAGCTGCGAGTTGGAGAGCTGGTAGCGTTTGGTCATCGCGGCCCTGACCTCGTCGACGATGCCATTTTGCGCGGTGACGATCCATCGCTGTACGGTCCGCGTGCTCGTCCCGTAGCTTTGTGCGATCTGGGCCGCACCGACACCTTCGAGAAAGTAGAGCTGCAGAATGGTGCGGATGCGGGTCGTCAAGCGCGAGAAGGCCGCCTCGAGGGCCTTGCCGAACTCTTCGCCGTACCGTTCCTTCACGTAGAGAAGCTCCGGATCGAGCGCCACACCGCGCACCGGCCACGCCGGATCGACGGCCGGCTCTTGCTCGTTGCGATGCAGATCCACCGCCATCCTCGCCCCCGAGACCCGAACCCACGCCGAGAGGGGTCCGCGGCCGGCGTACAGCGCCAGCTTGGGCGGCTGATCGTCGGCGCCGAGGAGCATGCGAACACGCATCCCTTGCGCCAGCTCGCCGTCGGCTCGCTCTGCCCCCGCTCGCCCCCTGCCCGACGCCATTCGCACGATGAACGATGAATCGAAGAGGGCCATGGCACGCGTGTTCTTGAGAAGACACCCACAAGCGAGATACAGATCGGCGGTGTGCATCGCTTCGAGCGCTTCGCGTAAGGGAAGATCGTTCGGTACCCGCACGGCAAGGTGGCGCATGAACGCCTCGGGCTCGACCTCGACGTCGGGCCAGGCGCCGCGGCTCTCGCGGTCCACCCTGACCAGAAGCTCCTCGAGCTCGGCCTCGTCCGGCACTGGCCGAAACATCGGCGCCAGATGAGCAAGAAAGAGGCGTGCCAAATGCATCGACGGTGCCCATGATGCTACATAAAATGGGCGGTCCTGGTGCATCGATGGAGTGCCTGAGCGATGATCGCTTGCTCGCGTTCGTGCAGGGCGAGCTGCCGCTGCCCGAGCGAGAGATCATCGAGTCTCACGTGGACAGCTGCCGCTCGTGCTTTCAACTGGTCGGGGCCGCGATGCGACTGGCACCTGCGGTCGAAGGCGCGGTCGATGAGCCCAACGAGGGCGCACAGATCACGGATTTTCTCGCCTTGCCGACCACCATCGGCGACCGCTACGAGGTGCGCGAGCTCATCGGGCAAGGCGGCGCGGGTGCCGTGTACCGGGCCTTCGACGTTCAGCTCAAGAGGGCCATCGCGTTCAAGATCGTGCGCGCGCCAAGGGGCAAGCCGGGCGACGTCGAGTCGATGCAGGCGCGGTTGCTCCGTGAGGCGCGCGCCATGGCGCAGATCTCCCATCCTCACGTGGTCACCGTCTACGACGTCGGCAGCATCGAGGACCGCGTCTTCATCGTCATGGAGCTCGTCGAGGGTCGCACCCTCGCCCAGTGGACGCTCGAGCCGCACCGCTCGTGGCGCGACGTCGTTGCCACGTTCATCCAGGCCGCCCGCGGTCTCGCTGCTGCTCATGTCGTCGGGCTCGTTCACCGCGATTTCAAGCCTCTCAACGTGCTCGTGGGCTCCGATGGTCGCGTACGGGTGACCGACTTCGGGCTCGCCCGACCTGTGCGGGCCGAGGACGCCGCGGGATCGATGCCCCCTCCGGCAGCCGGCCGCAAGAGCCGAAGCGAATGGACGCTCACCCGCACCGAGGGGCTCATCGGCACGCCGGCGTTCATGGCGCCCGAGCAATTCGCCGGCGAAACGGTCGACGCGCGCAGCGATCAATTCAGCTTCTGCGTCGCCCTCTTTTCGGCGCTCTATGGCCACCATCCTTTTGCTCCCGATGGACCCGAGCGCCCCAATCTCGCCGAGCTCGCGATGCGGGTCGTCGCGGGCGACGTCCGCGAGCCAACCGAGGACAGGGGGATCCCGCCGACGATCTTCGAGATCCTACGCCGCGGCCTCGATCCGAACCCCGATCGCCGCCATTTGACGATGGACGCATTGATTCGCGAGCTCGATCTCGATCTCGAGCGGACGAAATCCCCGCCCGTCGTCTGGCGCCTGGCGGTGGCGATCGGCGCGATCGTCGTCATCGTCGCAGGCGTCGCGCTGCTCGCCAGCCGCAAGAGCCCCGGCACGCACGGCTCGGCGGATGGGGCCAGTTCGGCAGCTACGCCGCCGTCACCAGGCGAGGCGACATCTGCCGAGCCGCCAGCGACGCCGGCGACCGTTGCGCCTCCCGACGATGGCGCGAGATCCCCGGCAGCGGGCTCATCCGCGCCAGGTGCACCTGGCGTCTCGGGCGCGGGCAAGAAGCGTCGTCACGCCGTGCCTGCTGCGCCCGCTCGTAAGGACTCCCGGCAATACGACGACAGCCTGCGCAACCCTTTCTGATGGGACGCAGCCATCAAGCTTCGACGAGATCGCGATCCACGTCTCGAAAATCTCGGAGCGAGGGCATCTAGAACGCGCCCGAGACGGCGATGGACGCGCCCCTTCGCGGCTCTTGCGCCACGACGAGGTACGTCGCAGCGCCAAGAGAGACGACTCCGGCGGCGAGCGCGAGGTCGGCGATGAGAAACGTCGTGCGCAGAGCATCGACATCGGCCGGACTGCAATGCGGGGAGCACGTGGACTCGAGGCGTCGCTGATCGCTCTTTCCCAGGAGCGCGAACGTCGCAAACGCAGCCACGCCCACGACGCCGACCGCCCCGAGGACGTAGGCCGCGGGGGCCACCGAATGCGAATCACGCTCCGGCGAGGGAAGGTCCCGCACGAAGGAGGGCGGTGGTGAGAGAGCTGCGCCCCCGTCGACGCTGTCGGGCATGCGGGCGACGGGCGCCGAAGAAAGAGCGAGCGGCGGCGCTGCCGCGTCGGGCTCGGCGACCTCGGCGATCCCTGCGTCGCCGGGATGCGTGATGCAGGTTCGCATCTCGACGACACGTCTCTCGCTTTCACTCCGGTTGGGGGCTTCCCTGTCGAGCCTGAGATAGAGCTCGTAGTACTCGAGAGCCTTGGCGCAGCGCTCGGGTCCGAGCAGCCGATTGGCCTGCCCGAGATTGAAAAGCAGCGCCGGAGAGCCCGAGATCTCGTAGGCGCGCTCGAACGCGCGAATCGCGCGCAGGTAGTCGTGCTGCTCGTACAGGCGAGCACCGTCGGAATAGTAACGCCGGGCAAGCTCCTGGGGATCGGCACGCGCCGTGTCGATGCTGACGACCACGGCCATCGCGAGCGCCGCGCCGATCGCGCGATGAATCAATTGGCACCTCGCGGCACAGCGACGAGCTCCCACGATTGCCGGGGATCGCCGGGGCGACAATCGTTCAGGACGACGCGGGGCAAGAGACGCGTGCCCCAGGTGACCTCCATGTCCTGATCGACGCACAGACCGTCGGCGTGAACGGGAGCGATCTCCCAGGTCGACAGCGTGTTGCCCGATGGTCTTTCGCGCAGACGCGTGTGAAAAAGCATGTACGGCTCGTTGCTTCCCGTTCCGTCGACGGACTCGAGCTCGGTGCCCGCCACGGCGCCCATCGCCACCGCCGAAAGCTGGCGCTCGCGACCAATTGTCCCGGGGAAAACCGTGAGACGATAGACGTCGTCGCAGACATGGCTGAAATGCCAGGCCTGGTCGGTGAAGAAGGGAAAGCCGGCCTCGCCAATGCCGCAGTCGCGGTAGAGGCTGACGTGCCACTTCTTGTCGGGACCGATCTCCGGCCACTGAGGCGTGACGAGACAATCGTTGGGAGTGCCGGCCAGACGAATGAAATACCGCGCGGCATCGACGGGCAAAAGATCAGCGAGCTCCGATGCGTCCAGCACGCCGCCGTCGAGATCGCTCTCACGGGCGGGCTGTCCGCAAAACGACAGACCCGAGGTCGAGACGGATCCCGCCTCTGCCATGCTCGGTTCATCGGCGATTTTGCCGTAGTCGACCGAGAGGTAATCGTAGTTGCCGAGGCTACACCCGGTCAGACCGAAAGCAGCCCAAGCTGTCGCCGAAAGAAGGCGCCGCACTCATCCCTACAATGTCACAGTTGCAGCCTCCTCGACGAGTCCCCTACGTAAAATGGAATCTTCTGCGCGCAGCGAATTTTTTGTCGCGGATCACCCACGATCTCGTCGTGAAAGTGGATGAGAGTCCTGCGCAAACGCCTCGCCAACCGGCTCCACGGGGCCTTGCACCTTGGGAACCAAGGTCGGTGGAAGTGGGAGTCTGGCGCCTTGCCGTTGGCTGCTGCGCTCGCGGCCACGCTGCTCGCCGGATGCTCGGGCGTCATCGGGAAAACGGCGAATGGCAGCGAGCCAGCGGGCGGCGGCGATACCCTTCTCGGTGGATCCAGCGGCGGCGCGCTCCCCGCCACTTACCGACCCGCGCCGGCCACGCTACGACGACTCACCGTCGGGCAGTACCAAAACAGCGTGCGCGACTTGCTGGGGGCCGCCATCACCACGCCCACCGATCTCGAGCCCGATAGCTCGATCAGCGGCTTTGCCTCGATCGCTGCCGCCCGCGTGGCGGTCTCCGCGCACGCGACGGAGCAATTCGAGACCGCCGCTCTCGCGTTGTCGCACCAGGCGCTCGCCGACGCCGCAACGCGAGCGTTGCTGGTCAAGTGCGCACCCGCGGGGCCGACCGACGCCGCATGCGCCGCGCAGTTCGTCACGTCGTTCGGACGGCGCGCGTGGCGCCGCCCGCTCACGACCGACGAGATTTCGCGCTACGCGGGCATTGCGACCACCGCGGGCGGAGTCTTGAAGGACTTCT
>JBBSDY010000148.1:0-7914 GCA_038240245.1 Polyangiales bacterium | reverse complement strand
TGTTCAGCTTGCGAATCAGGCCCGCGGCGCGCGCAACTCCATCCACCGACATCGCCGCCTCGGCCTCGGCGGGCGGAAGCTCTTCGGAGATGGCCGATGCGACGCCTTCGAGCAGGCCCGCAGGCACTTCGGTCATCGTTCCCAGCCGGCCGAGCACCAGCGGTTGCAAGCTGGCGGGCAATGCCTCGAGGATGCGCGCGCCGCGGGCAGCGTCGACCTGCGACAGGATCGCGGCGATGAGCTGGGGGTGCTCGTTCTCCAGCACCGCAGCCACCGAGGTCGGCGCGGCCTGCGCCAGCCTTTCCATGCCCGACTGCGGCGCGTCGACGAAGATCTCTTGCGAGCGCGATTCGCCGAGGGCGCGCGACGCGAGGCGTCGCAGGTAGCTCACCCCACCACGCGGCACGGCGATGGCCTCGTGGCTGCGGTCGACGAACTCACCATAGACCTCGGCGAGCGCGCTGGCCGGAACGGCGCGCATCATCGCCGCGACCTCGCGAAGCTTCTTGAGCTCTGCACCCTCGAGCTCGGCCACGATGGGAGCCGCAGCGCCCTCGTCGAGCGAGAGCAACATCAGCACTGCCTTCTCGGGACCCGTCAGAGCCATCGGCGACGAGAGAGCGAGATCCATGCCGAGAGCGTTACCGTGTGACTGGCGTGCTCGAGGGGGCGTTGAGCCATCCTCGAAGGATAACGGCGGCCGTCGCCGGATCTTTGGTGGCGATCTCGAGGGCCTGCGTGCGTAGCGCACCACTGTCGACCGGCGGACCGGCGGGCAAGGCTCCAGCCGCCATCTGTCCCGCCGTCATCACGCCACCCGCGGTGGCTACCGGCGAAAGCTTGAGATTCAACGGCTTTTTGCTGCCGCCCCGCCAGACGAGGATTACGATGGCGAGAACCAAGAGCAGGCCGAGGGCGCCGGCTCCAATGTAGTAGTAAAGGCGGCGCATCTTCTCGGTGTCGATCCTCGGAGCATCAACGATGTCGGGGGTCGCAAAGGGCGCGCAGTCGATCTGAACCACGTCGCCGCGAACGGCGTCGAAGCCGACGGCCTGTTTGACCAGCTCGGAGAGACGCTCGAGCTCGACCTTGTCGCGGGCCACGAACTCGTGTCCGCCCTGAGGCGTCGGACGGTAGGTGCCATCCACCAACGCGGCCACCGTCAAACGACTGACGCGTCCTGCTGGCGTGTTCGTCTTTTCGGTGACGCGGTCGACTTCCCAGTTGCGGGTCCAGCTCGTGCGGAAAGCGCCCGCCGCGGTGCCACCGGCGAGCGGCTCGGCTGTGCCGTCGGGGAGATTGCTGGGGCCGCCGGGAACGCCGGCGACGGTTGCGGCCTCGGGCGCGGCGCGCTCCTCGGTCTTCTGCTCGCTGCGCAGCGCGGTCTTGCTCGGCTCGTAGTGCTCCTCCGTTCGCTCACGCGCGGCCGTGTCGAGGCTCAAACCGACGCGCACATCGGCGTGCCCGGGTCCGACGACGCGCTCGAGGAGGGCCCGCGCTTGCTCTTCGAGACCCCCGGCGAGCTCGCGCTCGTGATCCGCTTCGCCATCTCCCCCGGCAAGGCCCGGCGACCCATCGGTGCGAGGGCGATGGAGCGTCGTTCCGTCGGCGCTGATCACCGAAACGCGGTCGGCGGAGAGTCCCGGGACGGCCGACGCCACGAGGTGAACCACGCTGGCAACTTCGGCCTTGGCGAAGGGACGACCGGGACGAAGCTTCAAGACGACCGAAGCGGTCGCTTCCTGCTTGGTGATGGCGAACACGCTGTGCTCGGGCATCACCAGATGCACCCGCGCGTTCTGCACGGCGGCAATGGTTCCGATCGTCCGCGCGAGCTCGCCCTCGAGGGCGCGGCGAAGGTTGATGCGCTGCTCGAACTCGGTGGCTCCGAGGTGAGATTTGTCGAAGATCTCGAAACCCACGCCGCCCCCCCGCGGCAAGCCTTGCCCCGCCAGATCGAGCCTGAGCTCGTGGACGTGCTCGTCGAGAACCTCGATCGCCGTTCCGGCTGCATCGACGCGGTAGGGGACCTTGAGCTCCTTCAGCTTGCCAGCGATGGCGGCGGCGTCCTCGGGCGACAGATCGGTGAAGAGGTAGGCGTAGCTTTTTTGCGTCGAGAGGATGGAAAACGTCAAGACTCCGACGACGACCGCCAGAGTCACGACGATCAGGCTCAAGCGTTTGGGCGTGGAGAGCGAGGCCCAGAGATCACGCACCTGCTTGAGAAACGCGAAGGCTCGGTCTTTCATGAAACACCCGCGAGGTTCGAGGTGGCGCTACACATTCAGACGCCATAGATCGTTGAACGCATCGACGAGCTTGTTGCGAACATTGGCGACGAGCTTGAGCTCGATATCAGCCTCTTTGACGGCAATCATGGTGCCGTGGATGTCGTCGCGCGCGCCCGCGGCAAAGGCTTCCGACGCCTTCACGGCGTTCATGTTGTGCGTATTCGCCGAGGCCACCGCATCGGACAGAAAATCGGCAAAAGGAATGGCCGAGCTTTCGGGCTTGGCCGCATTGGTGAGCGACCCCTCGACGGGCAGATGAGGTACCGAAAGGGGAAGATTGCCGATCGGTCCGATGGCGCTCATCGACCAATCCCAATGGCCGTCTTGGCCATGCTCTTGATAGATTCGAGCGACGTGACGCCCGCCTCGTAAGCGCGCGAGGCGGTGATCATGTTGACCATTTCCTCGACGACGTTGACGTTGGGGTAGCGCACGTAGCCCCGCGCGTCGGCGTCGGGGTGACCCGGCTCGTAGACCATCTGCGGATCGCGTTTGTCTTGCGCGATGCTCTGCACTTTCACGAGCGACACGGCCGCGTCGTTTCCCGTGGGCAGGCCCTCGCCCATGGGAACCGCAACGAAGACCGGGTCGAGCTTCTTGTAGGGACCCCCCGCCTCGGTGCGCGTCGTCCGGGCGTTGGCGAGGTTCGAGGCGATCGTGTTCATCCGCGTCCGCTCGGCACCGAGCCCCGACGCGGCCACCTCCATCGCGCTGAAAACACCGAGCCTCATGCGCCCCTCCCGTCGGCGGCGGCGAAGGCAAGCTGGGCGAGCTCGGCGGTGGCGAGCGTCGATGCAACGTCGTAGCGAACCTGGTTGGCGGCGAGCTTGGCTGCCTCGCGATCGAGTGAGACGAAGTTCTTGTCGTTGCCAGCACCGGCCGCGGGGTCTTCGAACACGCGACCCACCGTGGCGACGGACGGCTCGTGACCGGGCAAGTGCGCGGGATCGGTGCGCTCTATCGCAACGCGCAGCGCATCGGCAAACGGAACGTTGTCGACGCGCTCGAGATCCTTGGGAACGTAGCCTGGTGTATCGACGTGCGCGACGTTCGAGGCAAGGACGTTGTGTCGCTCGAGGTGATAATCGAGCGCCGCGTGAAGCGGCGTGATGGCGCTGAAGAGATCGGACACGACGAAGCGTTCAGCAGCAACCGTGCCATCGGAGCAGGCTTAATGATTTTGCGGCCTGGCCGTTCACTGCTGTGTCGATCACCGCGACCAGGTCTCGACCTACCCCCTCGGGTCAACCCCGACCCACATCGCCTCGAAAGCCTCGTTTTCGCTCCTACCGAAGAAGTCGGCGATTTGACGCCCTAGCAGGACCGCATCGACTGGGTGCTTACGGACTCATGCCCCGACGACCGTCGACGCGCTGACATGCCAAAATCCCCGGGATTAACGCCAAATGCCCGACGCTGGCCTGGCCCTTGCTCAAGGGACGCTCCGCCACGCAAGAACGCGAGCGCGCAACGCGAGAGGGAGGACGGCCATGCTGAGTGAGTTTCCGGCAAGCGAGAGGATTTCGGGAGTCATCGAGTGTTCGTCGTTGCCCCCGCCGCCCGCATTCAAATCGGTTCGGCCCGTCGCTATGGAGCCGCGGCCTCGCAGCATGGCTGCCGTCATCGGCACCTCGCAAGCGATGCTCAACGTCTACAACGTCGTCGATCGCGTTTCCGACACGGGGTGCACGGTGCTCATCACTGGCGAATCGGGCAGCGGCAAGGAGCTGGTCGCGCGCGGTCTGCACGAAGCGAGCATGCGCGCCCCGAAGCCCTTCGTTGCCGTCAATTGCGGCGCGATTCCCGATGCTCTGCTGGAGAGCGAGCTCTTCGGCCACGCCAAGGGTGCCTTCACCGGCGCCCACGCCACCAAGCTGGGGCGCTTCGCCCAGGCACAAGGCGGAACGCTCTTCCTCGACGAGATCGGCGAGCTGTCGCTCGCCCTGCAAGTGAAGCTGCTGCGCGTTCTGCAGCTTCACGAGTACTCGCCGGTGGGAGACACCCGCACCCTGCGCGCCGACGTTCGCATCGTGGCCGCCACCAACATCGACCTCGAAGAGGCCGTCGCCGGCGGCACGTTCCGCGAGGATCTCTACTATCGGCTCAACGTGATCCATCTGCACGTCCCCGCGCTGCGTGACCGCGCCACCGACATCGGACTTCTCGCCGAGCACTTTCTCGAGCAGACCAGCGCCAAGGTGGGACGTCCCGACATCACCATCTCGCGCGCCGCGATGCAGCTCTTGCTCGACTACAACTGGCCGGGCAACGTCCGCGAGCTCGAGAACACCATCGAGCGCGCCGTCATCCTCAGCCCCTCCAAGATCATCGAGCCCACGGATCTACCCGCCCGCGTGCGCGGACTGCAGCCCGCCAAGACGTTCGCCACCGAGCTGCCCGATGGGGGGCTCGAGCTGCGCGCCGCCGTCGAAGCCTTCGAAAACGGCCTGATTCGCCAGGCCCTCGAGCGCACCGGCTGGAACAAGAACCAGGCCGCTCGCCTCCTCGGCCTCAATCGCACGACCCTCGTCGAAATGCTCAAGCGCAAGCGCCTCGGCACCCGCGCCGCGTAGTACCGCCCTGCCTTCTGACTCGCTTCCTTCGCTCCGTCCGGGCAAAAGCGAACCGCCACGGCGCCAACAGACGCCCGCCAACCGCCACGGCGCCAACAGACGCCCGCCAACCGCCACGGCGCAACAGACGCCCGCGAACCGCCACGGCGCCAACAGACGCCTGGGTTTTGGTTTTCGGGAGTCATCGGCAAGCGATGGCCACAGCCACGCTGCCGCAAGGATCACCAAAAAAACTTGGCTCTGTTGGCGTCTGTTGGCGCCTTGGCGGTTCCTCTTTTTGATCGTCCCACTGCATGAGGACGGGGTTGGCCCGTGAATTGCGAGGGCGGACGACAGCGAGGCCCCTTTGATTACTCTCTCTCGTCTCAACGGTAGCGTTGTCGCCATCAACCCCGATCTCATCACCTGGATCGACGTCACGCCCGACACCACGGTTTCGCTGCTCGGGGGTGACAAGATCATCGTGCGCGAGCCGCTCGAAGAGGTCATCGGCGCGGTCATCGAGTTTCGGCGCGCGGTCAGCGAGTGGCCGCGGTCGGTCTCCGAGGGCACGCTCCGGTATTTGCATCAGCATCCGGAGCGCACTGCCTCGCAACGACAGAGCTCGCGCCCCCCCGGACGCGGCTCGGTCCCCCCACCCCGCAGCATTGGCCCCAACAGAACGTAGGCGACGACGATGGATCTCGGAACAATCCTCGGGCTGGTGATCGGACTCGGGATGATCCTGGGTGGCAACCTCATCGAAGGCGGCAAGATTGCGCAGATCGCGCAGCCGACCGCGGCGATGATCGTGCTCGGGGGGACCATCGGGGCGACGATGATCCAGTTTCCCCTGCGCACGTTCATCCGCGCGATGAAAAGCATTCGCAGCGTCTTTCAAGAGCCGCCCAGCCACGCCGCCAAGCTCCTCGAAGAAATCGTCGGCTATGCGACGACGGCGCGCAAAGACGGCATCGTCGCGCTCGAGAGCGTGGTGCAAACGGCCTCCGATCCGTTTCTGGGCCGCGCGCTCATGATGGCCGTCGACGGCGCGGACTCGGCCGCGATGCGCGACGCGCTCGAGACATCGATCGGTCAAATGGAAGAAGAAGGCGAGGACATCGCCAAGGTATTCGAAACGGCAGGCGGCTACGCGCCGACGATCGGAATCATCGGCGCCGTGCTGGGTCTCATCCAGGTCATGAGCCATCTGTCGGACATCGAGAAGGTCGGCGAAGGCATTGCCACCGCGTTCGTGGCCACGATCTACGGCGTCAGCTTCGCCAACATCGTCTGCCTTCCAGTGGGCGGCAAGCTCAAGCTTCGCAACCGCGAAGCCGTCGCCATCAAGGGAATGATGCTCGAGGGCGCGCTGGCCATCCAGGAGGGCATGAACCCCAAGCTCGTGCGCGAGAGACTCTCCAGCTTGCAACCCGAAGGTGAGCACAAGCCCGCCAAGGAGCCGGCCGCGGACCGTCGAGAAGCCGACGCGGCGGCCTGACGATGGCCCGCAAGAAGAAGCACCCCGAGCACGCCAACCACGAGCGGTGGCTGGTCAGCTACGCCGACTTCATCACCCTGCTGTTTGCATTCTTCGTGGTCATGTTCGCGGTCTCGCAGGTCGACTCCAAGAAGGTCGGGCGCTTCACGCAGTCGTTCAACGATGCGCTCGAGTGGCAGGTCATGCAGCAATCGGGGAGCAGCAGCTCGAGCGGAGGCCGCAAGGAGCAGCAAGAGGAGATCATCCCCCTGCAGGGCAAAAAACAGCTCAAATCCAAGGGCAATGGCGGCTCGTCCGATTTCGACGAAGAGAAAGAATCGATCAAGCGCGGCCTTTTGGCGCGACTCGGCGCGGCGCCCGTTCTGGCGGGTCTCAAGGTGCTCGAGGTGCGCGGCGAGCTGGTGCTGCGCCTTCCGGAGAAGCTCATCTTCGACCGCGGCGAGGCCATCGTGCGACCCGATGGCCGCACCGCCCTCGAAGCGATCGCCGACGAGCTCGCGGCGCGCCCGGTGCGCATCCGCATCGAGGGGCACACCGATTCGATGCGCATCCACAACATGCGCTTTCCCTCCAACTGGGAGCTATCCATGGCGCGCGCGATGGCGGTCGTGTCGCTCCTCCTGGACAACGGCAAGATCGAGCCACCTCGCCTGGCCGCCGCCGGCTACGGGGAGCACCACCCCGTCGAGACCAACGACACCGCCGAGGGCCGGACGCAAAACCGTCGCGTCGATCTCATCGTCGTGGCGGATCTCGACCGTCCAGGGCCGCGCAAGGGCGAGCCTGTCGCCGAGACGCCCGCGTCGCCAGAGGCGCCACCGTCGCAAGAGGCGCCACCGTCGCAAGAGACAAAGCCATGACGCGTCTCGCCGTCAGCCTGGCGACGCTTGTCGTGTGGACGGCCATCGCTCCCGCGGCCCGCGCACAACGGCTTGTGTTGGGAGGTGGCGTGGGGCTCGGCACCGGCCTCGAGCGAAGCGACGTTTTGCAAGACCGGCTCTTTCGCCGGGCGC
This sequence comes from Polyangiales bacterium, assembly GCA_038240245.1. Lineage (GTDB taxonomy): Bacteria > Myxococcota_A > Polyangia > Polyangiales > Polyangiaceae > DASWDH01. The sequence continues at coordinate 557 of JBBSDY010000148.1, read as the reverse complement.
GCACGCGGATCATTGTTCCCTTCGATCTTCGCGTGGACGAGGACACCTCGCAGGGCATCGGTCTGGTGGGTCTCTTCGAAGTCGAGCCACGGGTCAGCCTGGGCGCGGAGGTGCGCTACATGCGCTGGATAGGCTCGCACTTCACCGGCTTCGTGGGCGTGACCAGCGTGCTCGCCCCTCGCACCCTCGTCGGCGTCGATGTCGGCATCGACTTTCTCATCCCCCTCGGAAAATCCGGGATCGGGATCTTCATCGAACCATCTCTCGCTGCGCTTCCCCTGGGCAGCGATCTTCCCGACGACAACGTTCTCTTGTGGGGCCTGCTGGCCGTGGGAATTCATGCGGATCTCTAGCTCGTTTGCCCTCGGTCTTCTCTTGGCAGCCGGCGTGGCGTGGTCGGTCTCGGCGGAAAGCTGCGCTTCCATCGGCTCGGGCTGCATCCGAAACTCCGATTGTTCGTCGGGTCAGATCTGCCTGGCGAGCACCTGCCAGATCGATCCGGGCTCGATCGAGCCCGACGAAGCCGGCGACGCGCAAGCCCACGAGGCAGCGATCCC
>JBBSDY010000147.1:0-7929 GCA_038240245.1 Polyangiales bacterium | reverse complement strand
GTTGATGGTGTCCTTGGCCTGGTTGACGGCCCCCTCGCGAAAGCGCGACTCGACCTCGGGGCGCATCTTGAAGTTGAAGGCGCCCTTCTGGGGACGCTGCACCGCCATCTCGCCCTGAAAGCGCTTGAGGAACGCCTCGTTGATCTTCCCGTCGTCGTTGGGATCGGTGAAGGTCATGTTGATGAGCGAAACCTTGTCGCGCGGTTTCTCGAGCTTCACCTTCTCGTCGAGGCTGGCGAGCTCTTCGCGGGTGGCCGGCTTGTCACCGGCGTGCAGGCTGAACGCCGTGGCTAGCTGTTGCCGCATCTCGTCGAAATAGCGATCGCGCTTGTCCTTGATGGCCTCTTCGACGTCGACCGTATAGACGAGCCTGAGACCACCGCGCAGGTCGAGCCCGGCGACGATGCGCATGGGAACGTTGTCTTTGACGTACTGCGGGCAACGGATCTTGCCGTCGCTCGTGGACTCGAGCGTGGGCCACACGCACAAGAAGGCGCCGAGCCCGATGCCCACGACGAAGCCGGTCTTGAGCCGCCAGCCGAAATCCATCACCGGCATCGCGCACACGAGCGCCCAGACGGCGCCCAGGGTCATCGTGGCCAGAACCCAGAACACGCTGTAGTGCGCAGCGGCGGCGGCAGAGAGCGCGCAGATCGCTGCTGCCCAGAAGGACCAGCGGCGATGCTTGGAAAAATATCCGAGGATGAGAAAAAGCAGCCCCGGAGCTCCGAGCGCGTATTGGAGAATCCTCTCGACCATTTATTTTTTGTCGGCCAGCGCGGGCTCGTCCTTGGACTTCAGCGTCTCTTCGGCGTCGAGCCCCGAGATCGAGGTGCGAAGGATCGTGACTTTGACTCCCGGCGCGATCTCGAGCTTGGCGTGGCGCCCCTCGATCGAATCGACGAGCTTGCCGACCAGACCCGACTGGGTGACGACGCGGTCGCCCTTCTTCAGCTTCGACTCCATGTCCTTCTGCTTCTTTTGCTGGGAGCGGCTGCTAAAGAACATGAAGAGGATGACCGGCAAGAAGGCCATCAGCATGAGGACCATGCTGCCGCTTCCGCCCGACGCGGCCGGTGCACTGGGCGCGGGGGGGGCTCCTTGGCTGGGCATGGTGGCACCGCCCCCAGGGGGCGGTGGAGCGCTTTCGTGAGGCTGCATGGTGGCGAGTTTCAAGGTGCCTCCGGGAGCGGGCGCTATAGCCACTTATCGGACGGTTCGCAACCAGGCTCTGGCGCTGGACCCCTTCTGCGGGCCTAGTCTTTCGCGCAGCGGAAGCCGACATTCGACCCGGCTTCGTTCAGGCTACCCCAGCTGCGGGCGGTCACACGGGTCTCCCGCGGACGACTCATCCAGCCTCCACCGCGCAGCACATGCGCGACGCCAAACGCCGGGCCCACGGGCGACGGGAGGCCTCCCTGGGAGGGGAGCGGGGCGCCGGCGGAGGGGAGCGGAGCCACGAGCTCGTAGCGGTCGGCATACCAGTCAGCGACCCATTCCTCGACATTGCCGGCCATGTCCTCGACCCCAAAGATGCTCGCGCCCCTGGGGTGCGAGCCCACGGAGGCCGGGCCGCGCGGCGAGCAGCTAACGCCCGCGCGGTTGCTCACCAGGGTCACCGTCGTCACGCATGACGCAGGTGCGCTACCCCAGGGATATCGCGCCCTTTGCCCACCTCCGGCTGCCAGCTCCCACTCGGCTTCGGTGGGGAGCCTCTTTCCCACGGCGCGACAATAGGCGTCGGCCGATGCCCACGAAACGCAGTTGATGGGCAGCTTGGGCTCGGCCCGATCGACCGTGCAATGGGGACCTTTCCCAAGGCCGAGCGCACAGTCGCCGCGGCCGATGCAGGCTCGCATGTCCTCGGCCATCACCTCCATCCGGTCGATCCAGTAGGGAGCGAGCTTGACCAGGTGGACCGGGCGCTCGTTGGGCTCTCCCGGTGCAGGACCCTGAAAGCCCATCGAAAATTCCCCACCCGGAATGCGCAGCATCCCGTTCAAGAGCTGCACCTTGCGGCGCTCGACGGGCTCGTCGACCGGATGCTCCTCGGCGGGGCGTTCTTCGGGGGGGTGCTCCTCCGAGGCGTGGGGATCGGTCTCGGGGACCAGCTCGGGCTCCTGGGGGTGTGGCGGCTCTCCCGAGGCGCGGCCAACCATGGCCGCCCCGGACACGACGAGCAGCACGGGTAGAAACCAGGGCGAAGTTTTCACGGAGGACGGGCCAGCATGCCTGGCTTGACAGTCAGGGGGCAAGAAGGTACCTGACCCCCTCTCCCGATCGTTCGGCCTCTTTTGGGAGTTTCCGAGCCCCAGGCGCGTAGCTCAGTGGTAGAGCACTACCTTGACACGGTAGGGGTCGGAGGTTCGAAACCTCTCGCGCCTACAAATCCGAAAAGCCATCTCTTGATGATCGAGAAATTTATCCGGCAGACTTGCCAAGCGACAGTGGAGGCAGGCTGTCTGCGTGGTTGAAGCGATCGTGGCAAGCACAGCGGGGCTGGTGACCGCCCGCATCAGGTTGGCCGAAGAGGGAAAGCTTACCAAGGACGTCATCGCCGTTCGGGCGGGCGACCGCACCATCGACTTGATGACGCCCGTCGCGCTCGACGTGCCGCTCCAGGTCATCCGCGAGACCGATCCCGAAGGCCTCCATGTCATCCGGCATTCCACGGCGCACGTGATGGCCGATGCCGTGCAAAGACTATTTCCCGGTACCAAGGTCACCATCGGGCCGGCCATCGAAGACGGCTTCTATTACGACTTCGACCGCCCCGACGGTCCCTTCACCGACGAAGACCTCGGCAAGATCGAGCGGCAGATGCTCGAGATCATCAAGAAGGACTCGCCGTTTCGCCGCGAAGAGATCGGGCGCGCCGACGCCATCGACCTTTTTCGCAGGATGGGCGAGACCTTCAAGGTCGAGATCATCGAGAGCACGCCCCACGACGAAGTGCTCACCCTCTACCGCCACGGTGAGCCGGGCCACGAGTGGGTCGACTTTTGCGAAGGGCCGCACGTTCCGACCACCGGCAAGCTGTCGGCGATCAAGCTGACCAGCGTGGCCGGCGCATATTGGCGCGGTGACGAGCGCAATCCGATGCTCCAGCGCATTTACGGCACTGCGTTCCCTTCGAAGGAGGCGCTCATCGAGCATCTGAGGCTGCTCGACGAGGCCAAAAAGCGCGACCATCGCAAGCTCGGCAAAGAGCTCGACCTTTTCATGTTCCACGAGTACGCGCCGGCGATGCCGTTCTTTTTGCCGCGCGGCGCCGCCGTATACGAGCGGCTGCTCGGCTACCTGCGCGGCCTTTACGCCGAGTACGGGTACGAAGAGGTGCTGACGCCGCAGATCTTCGACAAGCGCCTCTTCGAGACCAGCGGACACCTCGCCAACTACAGCGAGAACATGTACCGCATCATCACCGAGGACTCGGCCGACAAGGGGATCGACGAGGCGGGCGCCCTCAAGCCGATGAACTGTCCCAGCCACTGCCTCATCTTCGGATCGAGGCGCAGGAGCTACCGCGAGCTTCCCTGGCGCGTCGCCGATTTTGGGCGCTTGCACCGCCACGAGCGCGGCGGAGTCGTGCACGGCTTGAACCGCGTGCGCAGCTTCTGTCAGGACGACGCCCACATCTTCTGCGCTCCCGACGCCATTCAGCCCGAGATCCAGAGCTTCGTCGACCTGCTCTTCCAAGTGTACGGCGCGCTCGGTCTCACCGAGGTTGCCATCAAGCTCGCCACGCGGCCCGAAAAACGGGTTGGCACCGATGCGCAGTGGGACACCGCCGAGAAGGCCCTGGCCGATGCCCTTCACGAAAAGCGGCTCGCCTTCGAATATTCACCGGGCGAGGGGGCTTTCTACGGACCAAAGCTCGAGTTCCACGTCAAAGACGCCATCAAGCGAAGCTGGCAGCTGGGGACGATTCAGGTCGATTATGCGATGCCCGACCGCTTCGAGCTCGACTTCACCGGCGCCGACGGGCTCGCCCACCGGCCGGTCATGCTCCACCGGGCGATTCTGGGGTCCCTCGAGCGTTTCATGGGCGTTTACATCGAGCACGTGGCGGGCGCCTTTCCGGTCTGGCTGGCCCCCGAGCAGGTCTCGCTGGTCACGGTCAGCGAAAAACAGGTCGACTATGCCCACGAAGTAGCCTCGTATTTGCGGGGAAAGGGGCTTAGAGTCGTTTGCGACTTGGGGGCCGACAAGCTTGGCGCTAAGATTCGACATGCGAGATTGATGCGCTACCCATACATTGCGGTCATCGGTGACAAAGAAGCGATGGCCCGCACCCTGTCGGTTCGTTCCCGACAAGATGGAGAGCTAGGAGCGCTGCCGCTCCCAATGTTCGCCGAGCAGCTTCTCGCGGAGGCAACGCCCCCGCGTCTTCCCAACAAGGCCCAAGGCCAAGGAGGCTCATGACACATCCCGAAACCCAAAGGAGGCAGCAGCACACACGATGAATATGGGGCGACCTCGCTTCGATCCGCGCTCTCAACAGCGCGGTCCGCAAATCCGCATCAACCACCGCATCCGCGTCCCCGAGGTCCGCGTCATTGGCGCCGACGGGGGGATGCTCGGCGTCATGACCACTTCCGAGGCCCTGCGAGCAGCTCAAGAGCTGGGGCTCGACCTCGTCGAGGTGAATCCCAAGGCAGAGCCTCCGGTCTGCAAGATCCTCGACTTCGGAAAGTACAAGTACGAAGAAAAGAAAAAGGCGCGTGAGGCCAAGCGCAAGCAAACCAGCGTCGACATCAAAGAGATCAAGCTGCGGCCCAAAACCGATCAGCACGATTTCGATTTCAAGGTCCGCGCGGCGCGTCGCTTTCTCGAGCAGGGCAACAAGGTGAAGTTCACGGTCCGCTTCCGCGGGCGCGAGATCACCCACCCCGAGAAGGCCCAGGACCAACTCGACAAGGTCGTTCAACAATCGGAAGACATCGCCAACGTCGAGGGTCGACCGATGATGGAAGGCCGCACGATGACGCTGCTCATCGCCCCCAAGCCGGCGGTGATGCAGAAGGTTTCGCAGATGAAGGCGGCCGCAGAAAAAGCGCGCCAGCAAGCCGTAAAAGAAGGACGCGCCCTGCCGCCCGAACCGGAAGAAGAGCCGGATCTGCCCGACGATGACGACGATGACGACGACGACGACGACGACGACGCCACCGCCGAAGAGACCAAGACGGCAGAGACCAAGACCAAGGGCTAAAGCGGGGGCGGAGCCCCCGGTAACAGCGAGGCTGCAGCCAGCGAAGCCAATCCCGAGCCGGAGGCCCGGCCGGGGGTGGGGCCCTGTTCCGGATTTACTCCGGCGGGGCGGGGGCGGAGCCCCCGGTAACAACAAAATTGAAGCCAGCGAAGGCTGGCTTCAATGAGGCGGGGCGACTCCCGGCAGGAGCCCCGTGTAGTACGCGCCCGCCGTCACGACGAGCACGACAAGCACCACGACGAACGCGACGGCACCGCTCGAGCCCTTGCGCGCGGCCGGGGGCGGCATCGAAGAATCGGCGTTCGACGGTGCGATGGGATCAGGCCGCACGCTGGCGTTGGTGATCTCGCTCCCCGCCGTTTCGTCGGGAAGGGGAAACGAGGGGATCTCCTCTTCGCCGTCTTCGAGCGCGGCAAGGTTGCCGGCCTGCAGCATGTGGGCGGGCAGCGAGCCTCCGTGGGGCCCTTTTTCTTGAATGGATATCTCGCGCGCCCAGTCACGGCCCGCCTGAAATTTGTCGAGGCTGAGCGGCGCGGCCCCCACGTCGACCGCGGGAAGCGGGATTCCCATGGCGATGGCGCTGCCCTCTTGCAGCGAGGTGAACTCGAAGAGCGCCTCCTCGATCAGCTTGTCGATGATCGAGTGCTGCATCGGCCGCGTGCGCGCCTTGTCCTTGATGGTGGACAGCACCAAGGTTGCGATCTTGAAGCTGCCCACGGCCTTGCCGTAGCGATAGAGAAACTCGTTGAGTTGGATGCCCAGCTCGCGCGCAGTCTGAAAGCGCTGGGCCGGGTCGCGCGCGAGGGCCTTGTTGACGATGCGATCTAGCTCGAGCGAAACCTTGGGATTGGTCTTGCTGAGCTGCGGAACCACCGCCTGCTGGACGAGCTTGACCGTGGCAAAATCGGTGTCGCCCAGAAAGAGCCGCTGCCCGGTGAGCATCTCCCAGAGGATGATTCCCACCGCGAAGATGTCGGTACGGTGGTCGACGTCCTTGCCCAGCGCAGCCTCGGGCGAAAGGTAGCTGAACTTTCCCTTGATGATCCCGGGCTCGCTCTTTTCGAGCTGGCTCGATGCCTTGGCGAGACCAAAATCCACGATCTTGATCTCGCCGTGCCTGGTCATCAACACATTGGGAGGCGAGACGTCGCGATGGACCACCGCGAACGGTCGTCCCTCCTGGTCGGTGAGCTCGTGCGCGTAGCAGAGGCCTTCGCAGATCTTGACGGCGATGAAGACGGCGTCTTCGATGGCCATCTCGCGGCCTTGCTTCTTCAGCGTCTCGAGGACAGCCTTGAGGTCGGCGCCATCGACGAACTCCATGACGATGAAGTAGGCGTTGTCGCCGACGCCGATGTCGAAGACCTGCACGCAATTCGAATGCGACAGGTGCGCGGAGAGTCGCGCCTCGTCGAGAAACATCGAGATGAACTTCTTCTTCTCGGAGAGGTGCGGCAGGACGCGCTTGATGGCGACCTGCTTCTTGAATCCCTCGAGCCCCGCGCTCTCGGCGCGAAATACCTCAGCCATCCCCCCCGATGCGAGCTTCTCGATGACGCGGTAACGCTGTTGCTGATGCGGCGGGGAAGATTCGGGCATACGGGCGGATCCTGGCTCTCTTGGAGGGCGATCGGGCCCGACAACGTTGACACCTAACGCGACGCGCGGTCAAGGATCCGCGCAGCGGAGCAGCGAAGGCTAGGCCGACTTTTTCAAGAGCAAGCGACGGTCGATGGCTTCTGCCTCGAGCATCTCGAGCACCGTCGACAGAAAGTCGGGAAAGGACTCGGTGCGGTCGCCTAGCTCGTTCACCCACACGATGACCTCCATCTCACCGTCGGGACGAACGACGGCGGGGTTGAAGGCAAAGATGGTGGTGGCGTTGGGATCGCTGCCAAAAGGAATCATGGCCTCGCACCTGCCCTCGGGACGCGACGGAGGTCCCACTTCCGGAATGGGCGTCTCGTAGGCGGCGAACGCGGCTCGGGTGAGATCGGCATAGCCCGTCTTGCTGAGCTCGCGCGTCCCGAGCAGACTCGCGCCTTGAAAGAACAGGGGCCAGCCGTCGTGCTCGTGCAAAAAAGCGCGGTAGCTGGGCGGCAGGCGGCGGCGGATCCGACGCTCCACCGTGGAGATGGCACGCAGCGCGGCGCCCGGGGGCGGAGCAACGGCGGGACCCATCTCGGGGTCGAGAGCCGAGAGGTCCATCTTGACCTCCCTGATCATGGCGATCGTTTCTTTCCAATTGTCCATCGTGCTGGTTCCTCCCGCTGATTTCCCTGGTGCGCGAAGGCTGCCGGCCGACCCTACGCAAGCTTCGCCGATCGGGAAAGAAAACGGCAGAGCGCGTACGTGCACCCACACCCCGCGAGCGAGCCCCGCGCCCTTCAGGATTTTGGGCGGCGACCGCTCAAGGGACCCATGCGTCTTCGTTCGTTCATCGTGGCCGCCGCCGGGATCCTCATTCTCTCCCCGCACGTACGGGCCGCCCCGCCCGCGGGCGTGCGCGTCGTCAAGGGCCTCGAAACAGCCCAGGTCAGACACAACCCGCTGCTGCCTTGGAAGCCGGCGGTGACGAGCGGCCGCATACCCACCGGCGCCGAGATCCGCTGCGATCAGCCCTGCACGGTTCAAGTCGACGGGGACAACACCGTTGAGCTGACGCCCGGTGCGATCATGTCGGTGGGTCAGTCGTTTTACGTTCCGCTCGTGGCAGG
>JBBSDY010000146.1:0-7938 GCA_038240245.1 Polyangiales bacterium | reverse complement strand
TGAGCACCCAGATTTTCGGGACCACGCGCGACTACTTCGCGGTGCGCGGCTGGAAGGTCGACGACGGAGAGGTGTGGCTCGAGTCGTCCGAGCTCTCCGGAGAGAGGGTCTGTCTCATCGGTACCACGGCAGCCGAGTCGCTGTTCGGCCCGCTCGACCCCATCGGGCGGTCGATCCGGATCGGACGATACCCGTTTCGCATCGTCGGTCTTCTCGAGTCGAAGGGGCAGTCTCCCTTCGGCAACGATCAGGACGACGTCATCATGATGCCGACCTCGACATTTCGCACCCACGTCCAGTGGATGCCTCGACGAAGCGTGCACGGGATCTTCATGGCCGCCACCAGCGTGGACACCAACGATCGCGCCAAGAGCCAGGTCGAGGCCATCTTACGCGAGCGCCACCGCATCACCGAGGGACGCGATCCCGACTTCGTCATTCGCACCCAGGCCGAGTTTCGCGCGTCGCAAGATGCCATCTACGGGACGCTGTCGATGCTCTTGCTCGCGGTGGGCGCGGTGTCGCTCCTGGTCGGAGGCATCGGCATCATGAACATCATGCTGGTGTCGGTCGCCGAGCGCACCCGCGAGATTGGGATCCGCATGGCGGTGGGAGCGCGCGAGGGAAACATCCTGCTCGAGTTCCTGGTCGAGGCGGTCTTGCTGGCGCTCCTCGGAGGCTTGATGGGAACCATCGTCGCGGGAGCAATCATTGCCGCGGTCGAAAAACTGACCCAATGGCCGATGCGACTCGAGCCGCAGGCATTGCTGGTGGCGCTTCTCACGAGCAGTGCCATCGGGATCGGGTTCGGCTTCTTTCCGGCGCGCCGCGCGGCGCGGCTCGATCCGATTCTTGCCCTGGCCCGCGACTGAAAAAGGGCGACGACCGGGTTTATTGGGATCTATCGCGCCAGGCGCGGAACGTCGAAGACGCCGTTGGTGAGCTTCGCGGTGGGAGATGCCGCGTCGGAGGGCACCTCGATCTCGAGATCGCCCGAGAACGTGCCCACCCAGCGCTCGCCCATCTTTTGGGCAGCCTGCGTCAAATTGATCTCGCAAGGAACCGCGGCGCTCCACTCCGCCCCCAGCGACTTGTCCGCGTAGGAGAGCAAGACGATGTTCGTCTCTCCGCAGCGAACGGTGCCCGTGACGCTGGCTTTCGGCAGGGTGATCACGATCGGATAGGGGCGCGTGCCGCCCGCTGGCGACGCCGAGATGGACACGATGTTCGGATCTGCGCTCCAGTCGTCCGCGACCATAGCGAAGTCGCGCGGGACTCCATCGATGTCGACGTGCACATGCCCCGGCGCGATCGCGGGCCCCTCGTCGACCAGGACTGCATCCGCGGGCGATGGGCCATCCAGGGCGGCCTTCGCATCGGACACAGGTCCGCTGGTGATGTCGGCGCCGGCATCGGTGCCGCTGCCGCCTGCTCCCACCGTCGATGCCTCAGCTGCGGCAGTGGCGCCGTCGGCGACCGGGCTAACGACGCTCGGTTCGTCGGAGCTGCTCCCGCAACCGGCGAGGACGATCGAAAATAGAATCGCAAAGACATGATGTGAAGGTCGTCGCATGTCGAAATCTCGAAGAGGCATGGGGATGGGCTGGCTCTCGGTCTTACTTGCTACAACTGCCTGGTACGGTCAGCGCGTCTCGTCTGGTGCCGTCGGTCGTGAAAAATTCGTAGGTGATGCTGGCGAGGGTGGCGGTGACGAGCATGGCGCCGAAACCTTGATTGTAGCGAAATTGGGTTTCGGGCAGTGGCGCTCCGAAGTCGTAGATCGACGCGCCGCCGACCCCGTCGACGAAGAAGGGCATCCCGTCGATGTTGAAGCGCTCATAGGTGTGGTCGTGTCCGGAAAGGACGGCCTCGGCGCCCCACTGCTTGAACGGCCAGCGCATCTCGAGCGATGAGCCGTGCACGCTGCTCGAGTAGGGCGGATGGTGAAAGTACACGATGTCGTAGCAAGACTTCGACGCGGAGAGCCGATCCTTTAGAAACTTTGCCTGGATCGACGTGGCCGTCGTTCCGTCGGACTCGTGCGCGTCGCTGTCGAGCGCATAAAGGTGAACGAGGCCGAGCGCCACGTCGTAGTAGCGCTCGTTGCCGGGCAACGTGAAATAGTCGAGGTACGGGGCGAGACCTTCTGCGCGCCAGTCGTGGTTTCCCGGTGACGGCCAGAAGCGGTTGACGGCGCTGCCCGAGCCGAACTTGCCGCGGTAGTTGCCGATGAAATCCGCGTAGTACTTACCGACGTTCTTGTCGATGCTCGAGGCCTCACCATCGGGGTAGTTGTTGTCTCCGGTGGTGATGATGAAGTCGGGCTTCCAGCCCTTCACCATCGCCGCCACTGCGCCCTCGGTGGGCGTGTCGGCGCCGAAATCGCCGATGACCGCAAAACGCGTCGCGCTCGGCTCGGGCGGCTTGACGACCGCCACCGGGGGGGGACCCTTCGAGGCGGGCTCGCGCTCGGCGTGGTTGCAGGCGCCTAGCGCGAGAAGGACGAGCGCGTTGCGGCAGCGCATCGAACAGGCGTGCCCCAAGTCACCTCTTTTTGGTGGCATTGGCGAGCAGATCGCCGAGCGTGCCGAACTTCGAGGCCTTGGCCACGCTGGCGCGGTACTCGTTGTAGGCGGCCTTCTCGTTGTCCTCTTTGAATGCTCGCAGCGACATCTTGGCTTCGCCGCGGCGGGGATCGATCTCGATGACCTTGGCTTCGAGCCGCATGCCCGGCGGGAAATGCTTGCGGAGGTCGCTGCCGCGCTCGGTTCCGGTGTGGCCGGCGGGGATGAAGCCGCGCGATAGCCGACCGGTGAGGCCGATGACACGAACCACCAGACCGGCGCTCTCGGCGGCGACGACGGCGATCTTGACGGGCTTGTGGGGGGCGACCTTTTGCCGCGGCTCGTTTTCTTCGCCGGCGGGGGGCGCGGGGTGCAGCGAAATCTTGTGCGAGCCGCGCTCGACATCGGCGACCACCACGTCGATCTCTTCGTTCTCTTTGAGAATGTCCTTGGGGTGCTCGATGCGCTTGTAGGACAGATCCGAGGTGTGCAGGAGGCCCTCGACGCCAGGCGCGAGCTCGACGAATGCGCCGAACGGCAACAGCCGGAGCACCTTGCCCTTGTGGCGCGTGCCCTGGGCGTATGTCTTCATCGCCTCTTGCCAGGGATCGACGGTGGCAGCCTTGTGCGAAAGCCAGAGCTTGCCCTTGTCGTCCACGCGCAGGACCTTGACCTCGATCTCGGCGCCGACATGAAAGACGTCCGACAGCTTGGTGCCGCGGTCGTGGCTTGCTTCGGTCATGTGCACGAGGCCTTCGACGTCGTCGGCGCTGGGGATGGCGATGAATGCGCCGTATTGCACGACGCTGCGCACGATTCCCTTGACGACCGCGCCTGCCTCGAGCTTGCCGAGGGCGGTCTTGCGAAACTCTTTGGCCTCGGCCTCGATGAAGCTCTTGCGCGATACGACGACGTCGCGTCCGCGCTTGGCGTATTGCGCCACCGTGAACTCGAGCCGCTGGCCGACGAGGTGTGCGAGATCAGCACCCGGACGCAGATCGACGTGCGAGCCGGGAGCAAACGCGCGAAGGCCGTCGATGTCGACCTCGATACCTCCCTTGACCACGCCGGTGACGAGGCCGAGCATCGTGGCGCCGCTCTTGGCAGCTTCTTCGACGCGGGGTTTGGTATCTTCTTCGCGCAGCGGTTTGCGTGTGAGGACGACGAAGCCTCCGCGCGAGCCGTCGCCGTGCACGTGCGCGACGAAGCGGTCGCTCGCCTCGGGGACGAGATCGTCCTCGGCGAGCTCGTGTCGATCGAAGATGGCGAGCGCCTTGCCCGACAGGTCGACCATGATCGCGTGCTCGGTCACGCTGGTGACTTTTCCGAATACCTCTTCGCCGACGTGAAACGCGGTGTGCTCGCGGGGCGGTCGGTTGTCGGTGCGCGGCGGGCGGGGCTTTTTGCTCTTGGCGCGCTTGGCCGCGCCCTTGGCCTTGGCGCCTTTCGCTTCGCGCGCCTTTTCGTCGCCTGGTGATTTCGCGGCGTCGCCCGGCGCTGTGTCGGCCGTCGCGCCTTCTTGGCCCGGCTCGCCGCCGTCGGCGGTTGCCGTTGCGGCTGCGTCAGCTCCGGTCGCCGCTTCGCCGCCGTGTCCCTTCTTGCCGCGCCGCCTGCGACGGCGTTTCTTCTTGGCGCCTTCTTCGCCCGCGGGGGCCTTGGCAGCGTCATCGGCGTGGGCAGCGTCGTCGGTATGCGGCGCGTCGTCGGCGTGGGCAGCGTCGGCGGTGTGCGGCGCGTCGTCGGCGTGCGCAGCGTCGGCGGTGTGCGGCGCGTCGCCGGACGCCGAAGACTTTGCAGGGTCGTGGGGCGCAGCATCGCCCGAGGCAGCGTCAGTGCCATTGTGGGCAGTCACGTCGGACGCGGATCTCTCCGCGGCTTGAGTTTCTGCAACCGCCGGCGGTCCATCACCCGTTTGGGGAGGATCGCCGGTAGTGATGTCGTTCGACTCCGGGACCATGCTCTTCTCAGCGGCGGCAGCAACATATCCTAGGAATTGCCGATGCGCGAGCGTCCTATAGTGGCAAGCACCCGGTGGGAAGCCCAAACTACGCCCTTACCCCCGAAAAGCCTGGCGCCCCTTGAAGAAAGTGCCAACGTTCCCAAGTTCATGAGAAGGTCCCCGTAGGTCCATCGGGACCGCGCGGCCCAGCCCAGGACGGGTGTTCCGGCGCCCGTCCTCCCTCGGAGCCCTCGCCACCATGAAGCGCCTGCGCCGAATCATCCCCCTCGTGGCCCTCGCGGTCGCCATCGTCATTTTCGCGCTGAACAGGTTCAAACCCGTCCCGGTGACCGTCTCGCCGGTCGTTCGGGGCAAGGCCATCGACGCTGTTTATGCGACCGGCACGGTCGAAGCCGAAGACAGGGTGCAAGTCAAGGCCAAGAGTAGCGGCAGCGTGGCCCAAATCGCCGTCAAAGAGGGTGCGCAGGTCAAAAAGGGCGACGTCCTGGCGCGGATCGACAACCCGACCGTGAGCTACGATCTCAAACGCGGCCAGTCCGATCTTTCCGCGGCAGCCGCCCAGTCAGGAACGGACGCGCCCCAGCTTTTGTCGCTGAGGGGCCAGGGGAAGGCTGTCCAGGCCGATCTCGCGAGCGCCCGGCAAGATCTCGAGCGAATCGATGAGCTGGCCAAGTCGGGGTCGATTTCTGCATCCGAGGTCGACCGGGGGCGCGCCCGGGTGGCGCAGCTCGAGGGCACGCTCGCCGCCAACGAGGCGCAGCAGCGCTCCCTGCGCATCGATCTTTCGGCCAACACCGCGCGGCAGGCGGTCAACGTGCAGTCGCTCACCTCCCGCGTCTCCGATACCGAGGTGCGCGCGCCTCTCGACGGGGTAGTCCTCGCCAAATCGGTCGAGCTTGGCGAGGTTGTCGTCATCAACCAGCCGCTCTTCAAAGTGGGTGACGTGACCAGGCTGATTCTCGAGGTGTCGGTCGACGAAGCCGACATCGGCCGTGTGCACGATGGCAAAGCCACCGCGCTGCCGTCGGTGGTGGCGGTCAGCCTCTATGCCTTCCCCAAGCAAATCTATCAGGGGCACGTGTTCGAGATCTTGCCCGACGCGAATCGCGATCGAAAAGCATTCTTGGTGAAGGTCAAGCTCGACGCGCCGCTCGAGGGACTGCGCAGCGGGATGAGCGCCGAGGTGAACATCGTTGCTGGCGAGCGCGACGGCGCACTTCTCGCGGGGACCGAGTCGGTGACCGATGACGGCGTATGGGTCGTCCGCGACGGGCACGCCAAGAGGCAGCCGGTCAAGCTGGGCTTTCGCGACCTGCTTCGCGCCGAGGTGCTCTCCGGTCTGGCCGAGGGCGACCTCGTCGTCGTGAGTGGTCAAGAAAAACTGTCCGACGGGACACGCGTGGCCACGGTCATTCGGGTGCCTGACAAATTCGAGCCCATGCCCGACCAAACGCAGCCCGGCCAATCCGCCATTCGTTGAGCCGATGCGCATCGTCATCTTCATCGCGCTTCGGCAGCTATGGGACCGCAAGCTCTTGAACGGCATCGCCGTGGGCGGTGTCGTGCTGGGCGTGGTCGTCCTCTTGACGATCAAGGGCATCATGCACGGCTTTCAAGAGAAGTTTTATTCGAGCATTCTCAAGATCAGCCCCCACGTGACGCTCTTCGACAAGGAGCTGCGGCCGGCTCCATCGATGTTGTCGCGGTTCACCGGTGAGTTCGTGGCGACGAAGGTCTCCCACGAGAGCCCGAGCGATCGCCAGCTACGCATCAAACGTCCGGACGAGATCGTTCGCGCCATCGAGCAGCTCGACGGCGTCGTGGCGGCGGCGGGATCGCTGGTGGGCTCGGCGGTTCTGGCGCTCGGCTCCAAGGAGTATTCGGTCGAGCTGCGCGGCATCGATCCCGTTCGGCAAAAGCGGGTCACGGCGATCTCGCAGTACATTCTGGTGGGCAGCTACCAGGCGCTCTCTTCGACCTCCGATGGAATTCTTCTCGGGTCGGGCGTTTCGAGTCGCCTCGGTGCCAAGCTCGATGACGTGTTGGTGGTGGGCACGCCCCGCGGAGAGCGGCTCAGCTTGAAGGTCGTCGGCATCTTCGAGGCTGCCGTGCCCCCGGTCGACAACTCGCGTGTTTACGTGACCCTGCGCAACGCGCAGACCCTTCTCGGTCGGCCCGACACCGTGGGCCGCATCGAAGTGCGCACCAGCGATCCCGAGGCCGCCCTCGACATGTCGGCTCGTCTCGAAAAGATGTTCGGCTACGACGCCGAGAGCTGGCAAGAGTCCAACGCCAATTTTCTCGGCATCTTCCAGATGCAGGACACGATCACCAACTTCGTGGTGGCGGCCATTTTGGCCGTGGGCGGATTCGCCATTTTGGCCATCCAGGTGATGATCGTGCTGCAGAAGACGCGCGACATCGCCATCCTTCGCAGTGTGGGCTTTCGGCGCAACGACATTCTCGGCGTGTTCTTGCTGCAAGGAGTCATCATCGCGCTCGTCGGCGGCGCGGTCGGATGCGTCATCGGGCACTACCTCATCATCGCCCTCTCGCACCTGAAAACGCATCAAGAGGGGCTGGTCAAGAGCGAGTATTTTTTGGTGTTCGACGATCCGCACGTGTACGTCTATGGCGTCCTCTTTGCGCTCATCGTGGGCATCGTGGCAAGCCTCATTCCCGCCATCCGCGGCTCCAAGATCGAGCCGGTCGATGTGTTGCGAGGGCAAGTCGGATGACGGTGTCGGCGCCCTGGCCGCCGGCCGGCAAGACCGTCATCGAGACGCGCGGGCTGGTGCGCGAGTTCGGCTCCGAGGTCAAAACGCGCGTGCTCTTCGGGATCGATCTGGTGATTCGGGAGGGCGAGTTCGTGGCGTTGACGGGTCAATCGGGCTCGGGCAAGAGCACGCTGCTCTACTTGCTGGGCGCCCTCGATCGGCCCACACAGGGCGAGGTCCGCATCGACGGCACGGAGATCGGAACACTGGATGACGACGGCCGCGCGCGTTTGCGCGGTC
The DNA here is from genome assembly GCA_038240245.1 of Polyangiales bacterium. GTDB lineage: Bacteria > Myxococcota_A > Polyangia > Polyangiales > Polyangiaceae > DASWDH01. Next base: position 397 of record JBBSDY010000146.1, on the reverse strand, counting down.
GCAAGCTCGGCTTCGTATTTCAATTTCATTTTCTTTTGCCCGAGTTCAGCGTTTTGGAGAACGTGATGATTCCGATGTTGCGCCGCGGCGAGCGATCTCGCGCCGACGCCTCCTCGCATGCGAGGTCCATCCTCGGGACCATCGGGCTGGGCGATTTGTGCGAGCGGCGTCCGCATCAGCTTTCGGGTGGGCAGCAGCAGCGGGTTGCGATTGCGCGCGCGGTAGCCAACGATCCGCGGATCATTTTGGCGGATGAGCCGACGGGCAATCTCGACTCGACCAATGGAGTCATCGTGATGGAGGTGTTCGAGAAGCTCGTTCGCGAGGAGGGGCTTACGGTCATCATGGTGACGCACGAGCGGAGCTTTGCTGAGATGGCGTCGCGGCAGATTGGGTT
>JBBSDY010000145.1:0-7942 GCA_038240245.1 Polyangiales bacterium | reverse complement strand
GTACCACTCGCGCAGCAAGAGCAGCAGCTGCTCCTTGGCGAAGTCGGAGTCGACGAGCGCGATGGGCAGGCAATGGAATGCGAGATCCCACGCGGCATACCAGGGGTATTCCCACTTGTCGGGCATCGACAAGATGTCGGCGTTGTAGAGGTGCGGCCAGGCCTTGTTTCGTCCGGAGAGTCGCTCGCGGGGCGGCGGAGGCGCTGTCTCGTCACCCTGCAGCCAGTCCTCGACGACGTAGTGATAGAATTGTTTGGACCACATCAGTCCCGCGAAGGCTTGACGCATCACGTTCTTGGCGTCGTCGGTGAGCTCTTCGGGAATGACGCCCTGGTAGAACTCGTCGGCTTCTCGCTTGCGCAGATCGAAGAGCGACTGGAAATCGCCGAATGCTTGCTCGCGAGGCACCTCGCGATCGGAGAGGCGCAGACGGATCTCGAAGGAGCCGCCCGGAGGGACCACGGCGCGGTACCACGCCGCCGCTTTGGTTCCCACCGGCGCCTCGCTCACCGCATCGAGCCGACCATCGACGACGGCGTCGTTGATACCGTCCTTGACGAAGGGCGAAGCGCTGGGTTGGCCGAAAAGCCGCTCGTTGTTGGTCTCGTTTTCGGTGAAGAGAACGCGGGGCTCGCCGTCGAGGTAGAGAAAGCGCATGCCATAGGGCGCTCCGTCGAGGCGCAGGCGGAAGATCTTGCCATCTTCGTTGGACTCGCCCTGGATCACGGGCTTTGGCGTGCCTTCGCACCACGACCAGGTGTTGCGAAACCAAATCGTCGGCAAAAGATGAAGGGGAGCGGCATCGGGGCCGCGGTTGTGCGCCGTGATCTTCACCAGAATGTCTTCGACGCCGGCCTTGGCGTACTCGACGAAGACATCGAAGTAGCGATTGTCGTCGAACACCCCGGTATCGAGAAGCTCGTATTCGGGCTCGCTGCGGCCACGGCGACGGCTCTCGTCGACGAGCTTGCCGTAGGGGAAAGCCGCCTGCGGATATTTGTAGAGAAACCGCATGAACGAGTGCGTCGGCGTGCTGTCGAGGTAGTAATAGAGTTCCTTGACGTCCTCGCCGTGGTTGCCCTCGTTGCCGGTGAGGCCGAACATGCGCTCTTTCAGGATGGCATCGCGACCGTTGTGGAGCGCCAGCGCGAAGCAGATGCTCTGGTGCCTATCGCAAATGCCGCCGATGCCGTCCTCGTTCCAGCGGTAGGCGCGCGAGCGCGCATGATCGTGGGAAAAGTACTCCCACGCGGCGCCATCCTTGCTGTAGTCCTCGCGAACCGTCCCCCAGGCGCGCTCGGCCAGGTAGGGGCCCCAGCGTTTCCAGTGAACGGTGCGGATGCGTGATTCGAGTAGACGCTTCTCTTCCGCCTTCATTCGCAGGTGACCAGCATCTAGGCTACCATCCCGCGGGTAAAGCCGGTGAAGGAAGATACGCTCGTCGTCCACGAGATTTACGCCAGCATCCAAGGCGAATCGACGTTCGCAGGACTGCCCTGCACATTCGTGCGCCTCACGGGATGCAACTTGCGCTGCACGTGGTGCGATACGCCCCAGGCCTTCTATGGGGGGACGCGGATGACGCGCGAGGACGTGCTCGGGCGGGCGCTCGCCCTGGGAACGCCGCTCGTCGAGCTGACCGGCGGTGAGCCGCTGCTTCAGCCGGGCGCCCTCTTGCTCATGAAGGAGCTGTGCGACGCCGGCAAGGAAGTGCTCCTCGAGACGAGCGGCGAGGCCCCCGTCGACGACGTCGACCCGCGCGTCCACAAGATCATGGATCTCAAGGCACCCGGATCGGGCGAGTGCCATCGCAACCGGTGGTCGAACCTCGAGCACTTGACGATCGAGGACGAGATCAAGTTCGTGCTCGTCGACCGTACCGACTACGAGTGGATGAGGACGACGATTCGCGAGCACCAGCTCGAAGGGCGCGTAAAAACATTGCTCGCATCGTGCGTGTTTGGATCGCTGTCGCCGCGGCAGCTCGTGGAGTGGGTGCTCGAGGACAAGCTCGGAGTGCGCGTGCAGCTTCAGATGCACAAGTACATTTGGGGCAAGGACGCGCAGGGGGTTTAGCGGCAAATACGCATCACCGACCCCTCGCCTTGGCACGGTACCCCCTCGGCGACACACCCATCACGCGCTGAAACACGCGGCTAAAGTGGTACGGATCGTCGTATCCCTCCGCCGACGCAATCTTGACGATCTTGTGATCTGTCTCGACGAGCGCCTGGGCCGCTCGCTCGATCCGTCGCTCTTCGAGATACTGGCGGGGCCCGCGACCCATGGTGCGTAGGAAGGCAGCTCGAAACGCGGTGAGACCCATCCCCGCTCGTCGCGCGAGCTCATCGATGGAGGGACGTTTTGCCTGTCTGGCGCTTCCCCGCCCATCGAGCGCGCGGACGATCTCGCTGATCGGGTCGTTCGGGCCCACGAGATTGCGCCCGACGGCGGCGTGATCTTCGGCGATGGTACGCAGCGCCCAGCCCACCACCTCGCACGCACGCAACGACGCGGAGACCGAGTGGACCGAGCGGCGGCTCCACAGCTCGACGAGCGGCTGGAGCCGCTCGTGCCAGACGCGTGGCGCACGGACCTTCGTCACCAGAGGCACAACGAGCGAGGGCGCGTGCGGCTCGTTTGCGGCCTTGCCCAGAGCGAACCGCGGCATATGACCGAGAGATCGGCGCGTGACGGCCTTGTCGGTGTACCGAAGGTGGCTCTCGGGTCCGAGGCCAGGCCTGGCGTGCAGATCGAAGTGCACGGCGATGTGCCGGCCCGGCTCGTGTCCCCAGGCGTGCAGAAAACGCGGCGGAAGGAAGGCGACCTCCCCGGAGCAAAGGTCCACACTACCGCCGTCCGGCCCGGACCAGATCCAGGAGCTGCCTTCGAATTGGAACACCAGCTCGAAGTCATCGATGGTGCGAAGGTACGCTTGGTGGGTGGCATCTTCGGGTCGAACGGACGTGACGTGTGCCAGGCGAAGCCACGGCGAAATGGGGCGCCCGGCCAGGGCAATGACACGGAGACCACCTGGTGTCTCCGACGAAATATCCATCATTTTTGTCTCTCTATCCATGTTCGTCCGATTCTACAGGCGCAATAATGAACGAGCGCACCACATCTTGCGGTGAAATGTACAGGAGAATGACGAGATGCTCACGCCAGCACAGGTGGCCCAGTTCGCGGCGCAAGGCTTTTTGAAATCTTCGAAAGTGCTCGGCGACGACGACGTCGAGCTGCTGCGCGACGAGCTCGAGCGCGTGATGCGGGAAACGGCGAGCCCCGAAGTCCCTCGACCGATTTCCATTTCGAACCTCAACGACTCCATTGCCACGCCGGTCTGGCAAATCGTCAACATCTGGGAGGCGAGCGCGCCGTTTCGACGCCTGATCTCACACCCAACCATCGTCGAAGAGGTCGCGCAGATCAGTGGAGCGAAGGAGCTACGCCTCTGGCACGACCAGATCCAGTTCAAACCCGCCACGCTGGGCGGCGTGAACCACTGGCACCAGGATGGTCCCTACTGGCCGTCGATCGCGCCTTCGAACGAGCAAGTCTCGGCGTGGATCGCGCTCGACGACGTCGACGAAGAGAACGGCTGTATGAGCATGGTCCCGGGAAGCCACCTGTGGGGCAACTGCATCGACCTCTTGCAAGGGCTACCCGATTTCGAGTCGATGCCCCGGTCGCACGAAGGCCACGACATCGAGGTGCGAAAGGTGCCCGTGAAGAAGGGCGAGGTGCACTACCACCACGGCCTCACCTGGCACGGCTCGCACGCCAACAAGAGCGGCCGGCACCGTCGCGCGATCGCTTGCCACTACATGACCGAGAAAACGCACTTCGTGGCGAGCGGCAACCACCTGATGCATCGGTTCATCGAGGTGGCCGACGGCCAGAAGCTCGAGGGCGCGCACTTTCCCCTGGTCTGGGCGGGGTGACCGCGATCAGTTCTCGGCGAGCGACGGCGCGGGATCGGGTGCGCGACGCTCGGGATCGGGTGCGGGCGCAGGAACGGCGGCAACAGCGGCGTCTCCATTCTCGGCCACGACGGGCGCCACGACCGCGCCCGACGGCGCGTCCTTGCCGCGCTCTTGGCGCTCGCGCCAGCGCTTGATGCCGCCCGACAAGATCTCGCCGATGAGCGTGCGGTAGTCGATCTTGGCGCCGTTGGCGATGAGGCAAAGATCGGAGTAGTCGGGGGTGAGACCGGGAAGCGGGTTGACCTCGATGACCCATACGCGTCCGTCGGGGGCGAGCTTCAGGTCGATGCGAGCCACGTCGCGACAACCGAGCGCCATGAAGGTCGCGCGGCACACGCGCTCGATGGATCGCTCTTCTTCCTTGGTGAGCTTGGGGGGGCACTCGTAGCGAACGTGCTCTTCCCAGTGCTGTTTGCACTCGTAGTCATAGACCGGCCGGTCGCCGGGGTGCAAAAAGATGACCTCCATCGGCGGCAGGACGCGGGGCCGGCGCTCACCGAGAAGGCCCACGGTGAACTCGCGGCCGGTGATGTACTCTTCGACGAGCGCGGGCTGGTCATAGCGATCGATGAGCTCGCGGGCGGCGGCGCGCACACCCGCCTCGTCGTCGACGACGCTGTTCTTGGTGATGCCCTTCGATGTGCCCTCGGCGTTGGGCTTGACGATGACCGGGTACTGGAACGTTCGCAGCTTCTCGCGGCCGGTGACCAGGACTTGGAACGCCGGGCTGTCGATCCCTTGCGCAGCGAGAACCCGCTTGCCGAGGCCCTTGTCGAGACAGAGCGACAGCGTCGCGGGATCGCTCCCCGTATAGGGGATGCCGAGCAGCTCGCACAGCGAAGGAACCTGCGCCTCGCGATTTCGTCCGCGAATTCCCTCGGCCACGTTGAAAACGATGTCGACGCCGCTCGTCATGAGGGCGCGCGGAAAGTCGCCGGTCGCTTCGAGGGGAACCACCTGGTGCCCATATCCTTCGATCGCCTTGGTGATGGACTCGATGGTCACGGGAGAGTCGTACTCGGCCTCGCTGTCGTTGGATGCGGAATCGAGACGCTTGATGTTGAAGGCGAATCCGACCTTGAGCGATCGCTTGGAGCGGTTGCGCGGCTTGCCCTCGAGCTGGGCGCCGAGCCCGGCCCGCAGCGCCGCCGACTTGAGCGTCGCGAGAACCGTGGCGGTGTAGCTCAGGCCGTGACGAGCGCTCGCGGCAAAGAGGGCGGTGCTCGGATCGAACGACGGCAGCGCCGTGCTCGACAGAAACCACACCTGACCAGAAGGCGCGACGCGAAGGTCGAGCTTGGCGGCGTCGCGCAGACCGAGGGCGGCGACCACGCGTTCCGAGATGGACCTGATTTTTTCGAGAACCGAGTCGGGAAGATCGGGCGGCGCGCGATGTTTGACGCGCCCGCGAGCGTCGTGCTTGAGCTCGTAATCGTAGATGGCGTGAACCTGGTGGTACGACGGATCGACGACGCATTCGACCGGGGTCAAGATTCGCTCGAGCGGAGGCAGACCCTCGAGAAAGCACGCCGCAATGTCGACCCCCGCGATGTACTGCTCGACGAGCAGACCTTCGGGATAGGTGGGGAGCATGTCCTCGATGGCGCGCGAGAGCTCGATGGGCTCGTCGACGATGGAATCTTGGGTGATGCCCTTGGAGGAGCCTTCGTAGTTGGGCTTGACGATCACCGGGAAAATGAGGTCGTCGAGCCCACCTGCTCGCAGCGTGTCGCGGGTGATGAGGCGGCCGCGCGGCGTGGGCACTCCGTAGCCGGCCACGAGCTTCTTCGTCAGACCCTTGTCGAGCGTCACGCAGAGCGTGTAGGCGTCCGAGCCCGTCGATGGCATCCCGAGCTGTTCGAAGAGCGCCGGATAAAAGCCGCGCCGCATCTTGCCGCGCCGGCCTTCGGCGCTGTTGAAGATGAGATCGGGCGCGTACGCTTCGAGACGCGCGACGAGCCTGGAAGCCGGACCGGAAACTTCGATCCTCTCGACGTCGTGCCCGCCGGAAGCAAGGCTCTCGGCCAGCTCGTCGATCGTTTCCGGCAAATCGAACTCGGCCTCGTCGACGGAATCGGTCAGACGAAGGTTGTGGGTGAGGGCTATGCGCATTGACCGGCAGCGTACTCCAACCGCGGCAAGTTGTGGCGACACATCGACGCGATCTCCGCATCGAGCAAAACGAATGGTCGGTCTGCGTTCGGCGTTTTCTGGACGTCCGTTCCAGCAGACGAGTAGAAAGAACACAACTCCTATGGACGCCATTCGCATTCGCGGGGGAAAGAGACTCTCGGGAACCGTCGAGGTGAGCGGCGCGAAGAACGCCGCGCTGCCCATCCTGTGCGCAACGCTTCTCTCCGACGGAGCGAGCCTCTTGCGCAATGTCCCGGCTCTTCGGGACATCGACACCACTGCCGCGCTGCTCAGCTTTCTCGGACGCAAGTGCGAGGTGAACGCACCCGAGGTGCGGGTGTCGGCTGGCTCGGACGTGAAACCCGAAGCTCCCTACGAGCTCGTGAAGCAGATGCGCGCGAGCGTTCTGGTGTTGGGTCCGCTGCTCACTCGCTTCGGACGGGCCAAGGTTTCGCTTCCCGGCGGCTGCGCCATCGGGGCACGTCCCATCGATCAGCATCTCAAGGGTCTCGAGGCCATGGGAGCGACCATTCGGCTCGTGCGCGGCTACGTCGAGGCAACTTGCCCGCGGCTCAAGGGAGCGGAGATCTGCTTCGACCTACCCACGGTGACCGGAACCGAAAACTTGATGATGGCCGCCGCGCTGGCCAAGGGCCGAACGACGCTGGTCAACGCCGCGCGCGAGCCAGAAGTCGAGGAGCTCGGGCGCGTGCTCAACAAGATGGGGGCCAGCGTCGATGGGGCCGGCACCGACGTCATCCACATCGAAGGCAAGGACGAGCTCGCCCCTTTCGATCACGCCATCATCGCCGACCGCATCGAAGCCGGCACCATCATGGTCGCCGCAGCAGCCACCCTGGGCGACGTGCTGATCAGGCACGCGCCGCTCGAGGACCTCGAGCCGGTGGTGGTGAAGCTGCGCCAGGCCGGTGTGCAGATCTCCCGAGAGGGCGACGGCGTCCGCGTCGTCGCCACCCAACGCCCTCGCCCGGTCAACATCACCACCGCACCCCACCCCGGGTTTCCCACCGACATGCAGGCCCAGCTCATGGTCCTCATGACCATCGCCGAAGGCGAGGCGGTCATCTCGGAGACGATCTTCGAGAACCGCTTCATGCACGTGCCCGAGCTCTTGCGCATGGGCGCTGACATTTCGGTGCGCGGCAATACAGCCATCGTCAACGGCGTAAAATCGCTGTCCGGAGCCAGCGTGATGGCCACGGATCTGCGAGCCAGCGCCTCTCTGGTCATCGCGGGGCTCGTCGCCACCGAGGAAGAGACCGAGGTCAGGCGGGTCTATCACCTCGATCGGGGCTACGAGCACATCGAGAAGAAACTCCAGGGTCTCGGCGCGGACGTGGTGCGCGTCAAGGGAACGAGCTAGCATTCCCCGCCGGAGCACAACCGTTCGATGACTGCCCGTCCCCTCACCATCGCCGTCCCCAAGGGGCGCGTCCTCAAGGTGCTTGGCCCGCTCTTCGGCAAGGCCGGGCTCGATGCGTTGACGCTCGACTCCGACGATCGAAGGCTCATCCACACGACCGCTGATGGCAAGATGCGCTTCTTGTTGCTCAAGCCCGACGACGTCCCGACCTACGTCGAGTTCGGCGCCGCCGATCTCGGCGTTTCGGGCCGCGACATCCTGCTCGAGCGACGCTACGACCTCTACCAGCCCCTCGACCTCGGAATCGGTCGCTGCCGCATGGTCGTCGCTGCTCCCGTCGATCGGGGCCCCACCCCCGACGTCCCCCGCATCGCCCCCAAATAACCGCGCATCGCTGCCGATCACATTGGGGCCCGCGGCATCCAAGCCGAGATAATCT
>JBBSDY010000144.1:0-8013 GCA_038240245.1 Polyangiales bacterium | reverse complement strand
TGGCCGGGCGAAACGCCGGTGATGGGATCGCTGTTCGAGTTGAATGGCGCCGAGATCTCCACGTGCGGGCGATCGGAGTCCTGGCTGGCCGTGGCGTCGGCGGGGGACGCCCCCTCCGTCGACTTCGCATCACTCTTTTTTGCATCCTTGCCGGTGGCGGGCGGCGTCTTCGTCGCCTTGACCGCGGGCAAGGCATCGGCCACCGCCGCGTCGAGCTTCGCGCCTGCCTTGACGGCGGCGAGAACCTTCTTCGCCGTCTCGGCCGCCATCGCTTCTCCCTCGTGGCTGATCATGATCGACTTGGCTGTTTCGCGGCGTCCGACCGTCTCGGCATCGGCGTCCTTGTAGATGCCGTCGAGCTTGATCACGTGATAGCCGAACTGGGTCTTGACGACGTCGGAGATCTGCCCCGGGGAGAGGGCGAAGACCGTGTCTTCGAAGGGCTTGACCATGCGCCCCCTTTGAATGCACTGCAGATCGCCCCCCTCGGATGCCGAGCTGTCGTCGCTCTGTTCGCGGGCCACCTTGGCGAAATCCTCGCCCTTGCGAACCCGCTCGAGGATCGCGTTGATCTTCTTCTCGGCTTCGTCTTTTTGATCGTCGGTGGCGCCGTCGGCGAGCTTGATGAGAATATGCCGGGCGCTCCTGCACTCGGGCAGGTATTGCGATTTTCGAGTCTCGAAGACGCGGTCGACTTCTTCTTTGTGGTCTTTGACCCAGGCATCGATGGCGGCAGGCGAAAGGTCGAGCGCGTGGTGCGCGAACCAGTTGCGGCGAAAGGCGACGAAGCGAATGGTGGCCGACGACTTCTCGCGCTGGTAGCCAGTGAATGCCTCATCGTCGCCGACACGAACGCGGGTGCGCACCAGATCGCGCACGCGCGCGGCGATGAGCTCCTCTTTCTGCATGACCTTGAACTCGGTCGGGCTACGGTTGGAAAACTGGCGAACGATTCGATCGTAGGTCTTGTAGTCGAACTGCTTGGTCTCGCGATTGAGAACCGGCAGCAGGCGAACGGAGTTGTCGATGAGCCCGAGCCTCTGGCCAAGGCCGGCAGCGCGATCGGCGGGCAGCGATACGTGGGCACGCCCGGCGACCAGCTCATTGTCGAGCTCGTCCTCGGAAACCGTGATCCCCAGTCGCTCGGCGTCCTGCACGAGCAGCGTCCGCTCGACGATGCCATCGAGCACGGCCTTGCGGACGTTCATGGCCTTGATCTGCGAAGGATCGATCATCCGACCGGGGGCGGTCAGCATGAGCTCGGCCTGGTATTCTTTGGGCTCCAGACAGCGCCCGCGAACCTCGGCGGCGCATTCTTGCTTGATGCTGCCGCTGCGCCCCTGCGCGCCAGGCCGAAACTGGATGACGAACACCATGACGGTGGCAACGATGAGAGCGCCGTAGACGGCGGACGTCAGACCTTGCTGGCGAAACGCTTTGAGCATGAGAAATCGAGAGCCTCGGCGGGCCGGCGGCATACCACGCGCGAGCCGAACCGACAACGCGCGAGGGGGGTCAGGACGAAGTGGGGACTGGAGAACGAACCGTTTTCTCGTACTTGAGGGCGAAACCTACCTCGACCATCGCTTCTTCTAGCGAGGAAACGGCCTTTTCGAAGGAGACCTCGTACCAGGTATCGAGGGTGCGCTCGGGATCCGCTGGATCCTGCATGGGACTGGTGAGCGACGCGATCTCGACATAGTCCCGCGCAACTGCCGCCGTGGCCAGCGCACGGGCCCGGTCGAAGAGGCTGGCCGTCCCATCCGAGGGAAAGTCGCTGCGCTGGGCACGAACGACGACTTTGACCGCGATCGGGTCGGCCGCGCGAACCGAGACCCCTGAATCCATGATCAAGTTGTCCCGAACACGATCGGCGATCTGGACTTCGTTTCCGCGTGTTCGATAGAGCTCGAACCCCGCGGCAACCAGGGCCCTTTTGATATCGGCGGGGGTCACTGGCATGAGTGCATTTCCGTAAGAGGGAAAGAGCGGGCTAGAAACTCCCAGGACTTTGCAAGGTACACGACAGTCGTCAAGTCCAGATACGGAAAAAGCGCTTCGGGGCCCCAAGAGTGATGCTAAGTTAGCTCGATGGTGAAGAGGCGCAGCCTGACCCCCGCCACGGGCCTCAGCAAGGGGGACGTCCACGCCACCCGCCGGGGCAGCGGCGGGGCGCGCCGCGAAGTCACGAACCGCATCCTTCTTCGAAAAGGGGTCGCCGAGCTCACCGGCTGGGCATTGAATATCAGCCGTGGTGGAATCCGCATCATTCTCGAGGACCCGGTCGAGCTGGGCCAAGAATACGAGGTCGAGGTCGCGAACGACGAAGCAGCCGGCAAGCGTCGCGGCCGCGTGGTCTGGGTGCAAGAAGAGAGCGACGGGATGATCGTGGGTGTCGAGTTCATCGACCCGTCCCCCGGGCCGGTGGCCGAAGACCCCCCGGCGAGCGATGCTCGCAAGCGAGTGTAAGCAGATCTTGCGGTTCTAGCCGCCGTCTGCGAAATGATCGAGGGTGCGCTGACGACGCTGCGAAGTCCCATCTAAGGGACAAAGTCCAAAGGAGCCGTACCTTATGTCAGGACCGACGAAGACCATGCTCCCGAGCTGTGGCCTCTACCGGACGACCAAGCCGCTTGCTGGTCACGAAGAGCAATTTCCAGCCGGGCTCTTGGTCTACTTTCACAACCATTCCGATTCGGGGTTGCCGCAGGTGCTGTCTCCCGACCACAACGTGCACAACCGTTGGCATTTCCACGGTCCAGGTATCGAGTTTCGCGGGGTGTCGTGGGCCGACAGCCTGGTCAAGGTGCCCCTCGAGGGTTTCTATCTCCTGAAAAAGGAGCTCACCTTCGACGGTGGCACCTGGCCCAAAGGTGCCCTGGTTCAGCTCGGCTATACGCGCAACGCCGACCCGATTCTCTTCATCGGCCAGGTGCGAACCAAGCTCGACGAGAACGACCTCTGGTTCTCCGACCGCGGCGTGGGCATTCCCCGCGAACAGATGTCGATCCTCGATTCCATCGTCGTCTACCAAGAATCAGCCGGTGAAGGAGGCGAGCACGGACCGGCCAATGTCCACTGAAGGCCGCGAGCTCGCCCACAGAGTCGCCAGGCTCCTGGTCGACAGGTCCAGGGGCGAAGAAGCGGTCGCCATCCTTGCTGCGTGGGCGGCGTCGGGCGCCAACGATGGGCCCGGGCAGCAGCTCCTGGCCGAAGCCCTGCGGCTCGATCCGGGCAGCGCCCTCGCCAAGATGGCCTTCCAGAGGATGGAGGGCGTCCCCGGCGACCAGGCCTTGCTCGATCAAGCCATCGCCACGTTCGACGAGAAGGCGCTGGGCGAGATCGAGAAGCAGTACAAGCGGCCCGTCTTTAACAGGGCGCAGCTTGGGTTCAACAACAACGTGCAGTACCAGGGCGCCACCTACCACGTTCAAACCGAAGACTCGGGCATCGATCGCCCCCACGTCATCACGCATTTATTTGCCGACGGCGGCAGGATCATCAAGAGCTACAAGCGATCGTACGACAACGAGCTCAAGCGCGACGACGTCGCCGGGTTCGTTCGCAGTCTCATGAAGGCGCAGCACATGGAGATGTGCATTGCGCTGCGCGAGGGTCGGTACAACGAGGTCATCGCCGGCCGCGCCGTGGGTGGAATGTCGGTGCTCGAGGGCATGCCCGAGGTCAGGGTGCGCCGTGGCGGAGGTGAAGCCGTCAAGCCCCACGCCGAACCGGCAGCCGACAGCCGCAGCAAGGCCAAGGCCAAGGCCGAAGCCGTCGTTCGAGTCAGACTCGTGACGGTGCGCAGCTTGTGGGGCGGGCCCGAACAATACGAGCCCCGGGGCGACGACGTCGTCATCGGATCTCAGGGCGAGATCGCGCTGACGGGCGAGACGTTCTCGGCTCCCAAAGAGGCGATGTTCTCGTATCGGGCAGGCAAGGTGTCACTCATCGATCTCGACGGCGGCAACGGCGTGTTCGTGCGCACACGCCAGCCGGTCGAGCTCGTCTTCGGCGACGCATTCATGGTGGGCGATCAGATGTTGTGTCTTCTGGCCAACCCCGCCGCCGACGACGGTCCAGGGCCTGGCCCCACCTATTTTTACGCGTCGCCGCGCTGGCATTCGTCGTTCCGGCTCGTGCAGATATGGGAAGGCGGCCAGCATGGCGCGACGTGTGTCGCACGCGGCACGACGCTCACCGTCGGCCGCAATGCAGGCGACATGACATTCCCCCACGATCCCTTGGTCAGCGAGCACCACTGCGCCATCGAAGAGCAAGCGGGCGCCATCGTGCTCACCGATCTCGACTCGCGCGCCGGAACCTACGTGCGCATCACCGGCCAGCGCGAGCTCCACGATGGCGACGAGATTGCGATCGGCCGAACCAGACTGCGCGTTGCGCTGCCTTAGCGAAACGCGCAGCAGGGGTCGCCAAGCGCGGCAGGAGCGAGAGGCGCTGCTACTTGACCCAATAGCGGGTCATGCGACGATCGCCCTTTTTCGTGAGCTTACCGTCGGCAACCAGCAACGACAGGGCGCGACCGAGATCGGTCTTGGAGCCAGACTTCGACATCACGTCGCTCTTGCTGAAACCGGGCTTGAGAGTCTTGGCAGCTCCGAAAGCGGTTTCTTTCTGCTTGGCCACTTCTGCCGGTGAGGCGCGACGGCGGCGGCGGCCGCCTGACCGGCCTCGAGGCTCGGCCGGAGCGGCCACGGCAGCGGCAGCGGGACGCCCACCACGGGGCCGTCCACGACCGCGGGTCGGGGCGAATGCTGCCGCCGCGCGACTGCCGCCCGTGTGATCGGCGAGATCGCTCAGGGATGCAGACCTCATCGCGTCGAGCACGGATGCGACGAATGACGAGGCAATTTGTTCGAGTTCTGTTCGTAGAGTTCCCATAGCGGGGGCTTATTGCACAGCCGAAACCTCAATGCAAAACATTATCGGCGAGGAAATGGATTTTCCTCCTACGACTTTCGTCAGCGTGTTGACGCTAGCGGATGAAGATAGAATGCGTTGCGATCGGAAATCGCTGCGGCAGTCGTGTTAGAATTGGCCCGCTACCGACAGACCCGAGAACGCGGGCAACGCAAGGGGCGCGACTGCAACTTTTGCACGCGAACTGGGCCAGAGGATGAACGTTCCTGCAAACGCCGCCGCCCCCACACCCGCACCGATGAAGCCGAGCGTTGCGACGAATCTGTCATTTTGCGCGCGATCGCTCGATTCTGGCAGGCGAGCGCAAATGACCGCATCTGCGGGGGGCGGCGAGCACGCACCGCCGGCGCGATTCGGCGCGAGTCGGTCGAGCGTCGCAAGATCGCTTGCGGCGTTCGAATCCTCGGACGAAGCAGCGACTGTGTAGCCTATTCCCACGGCAAGCGCGCCGACGGCGATCACCGCCTCGCCGATCAGCACGTAGGTGCGCGCGCGCGATGAATTCGTCATCGACAACGAGTCGGCGCTCGAGGGCCCTGGCGGCATCGCAGTCGACAATGCAGGCGCCGCCACGGGCTTGGCTACCGGCAACATCGGCGCGTTCGTGACAAGCGCGTCGGTCTCGTTGAGAGTTAGCTCGGAGGTGAAGGTGGTGCGGTTGGGCGAGGACACGACCACGGTATGACGACCGGGATTGAGGGGAATTGCCTTGCCGAGAAACGTCGACGAGAGCGGGTGGTCATCGACGGTGAGGGTCGCATCCGTTACCTCGGGGGGCATCACCAGGGTGACGGTGGGTATTCGCTTGTGCAGTGATTCTTTTTTGGAGGGAAGCTGGGTCCGAAAATCGTCATTCGGCTGCGTCAGAAGGTCTTCGGCTCGTTCGTAATCGTTGAGAGCTTCGACCAGCATTCCTCGCTGCTCTTCGCAATACGCGAGATGAAAACGAAGCCCGGCGGTCTCTTTGATCGCGATGGCCTCGCGCAGCTTGGAGCCGGCGCCGGCCCAGTCCTTGTTGGACTCGCCGGCCCGTGCTTCGGCAAACAAACGGCGCGCCAGGGCTATTTCTGCAGGGAGGGGATCGGCCGCCAGTCTCACGGCGAATAGCGCCAACGCTGCAGCCCCGGCTAGCCCCGCTATCTTCATTTGCCGACCCGAGTTAGCACTACTCGCTCGGACCTTGCCAGATCGAATTGTAGAAAGGATGCTCAGAATGCGGGCTTGCGGAAGATATCTGGAGCGGGTGTCGGCCTTGCTCGCGCCGATGGGCCGCCGATTGTCCCGGCGGCAGTGGATTGTGTCGCCACTTTCGGTGCCGCCGGGGGATCGGCCGTAGCGCTGATGGGCGCCGGCGCCCCACCGACCGAGCTCACGGCCGCTGCCGAGATGTCGTCGCGAAGCGTGACCCCACCGGCATTCGTCACTTGTCGACCCATCCTGTAGAGTAAGAGGAGAGCGATCACGACGAGCCCTGCGACCGCCGTGGCGACGACGGCCACGGACTGCCTGCGTCGATGGGCGCGACGTCGTTTGGCGTCGGGGACCTCGGGATCGGTGGGATCCGCCGCTGTTTCGCGGCGATCGGTAGGACCGCGCAAGCGGCCGATGCCATCACCGCCCCTGTCCGATTGCCAATCGCGCGCGTCCGTCATGGTTGTACTCTTGGCCCAGCCGGCGAATCTATCATGGACGTGGACAATCGACTCTAAAGTCAGTAGAGGGCCAGTACAACTGTCGGGCTCTTGGCACGAGCAGATCACGATCAGCAGACTTGGCCCCGACCCAACGAGAGCTATGGCCAGGCCATCGGAATGAACCGATGCGAGGCCTCTACGCAATCGTCGACGCGACGACGCTGGCGCAGCGTCACCTGCCCGTGGTCGAGGTCGCGCGCGCCATCGCAGCGGCCCGCCCCGCGGCGATGCAGCTTCGCGCCAAGGAGCTCCCGCCCCGCGAGGTCCTTCGGCTTCTGCGAGCCATTCACCCCGTTTGCCGCGAGTGGGGAGTGCCGCTCTTTGCAAACGATCGCCCTGATCTGGCGCTGCTCGCGGGCTGCGAAGGTGTGCATATCGGGCAGGACGACTTGCCGATTCATCTCGTCAAACGGATCGCTCCCCTACTGCGTATCGGTGTTTCCACCCACACCCTGGCCCAGGTCGACCGGGTCTTGGCCGACGATCCCGACTACGTCGCATTGGGTCCGGTGTTCGAGACGCGATCGAAGCAGCGTCCCGACGACGTCGTCGGCATCGACGCCCTCTTCTCGGCAGTCGCTCGCTGCCCGGTGCCGGTCGTCGCGATTGGCGGCATCGATCTCGACCGGGCGCCCGACGTCGGTCGCGCGTCCCACCTCGCCGCCGCAATCGCCGCCCTTCTGCCCGACGGCGTCACCGGCGACGACCTCACGCCCATCACCCAGCGTGCCCTCGCCCTGCACCGAGCCTTGGCCGACGCTTCTTGAGACACTTGCTGTTCCACTGGAACGGGAGCGGATGAACCGCCACGGCGCCAGCAGACGCCAAGTTTTTTGGGGGACTGCGGGCTGCACCGTGTAGCGCAACCAACGTCCTGTCAGCTCGCGATCCCGCCCGGAGCGGCGGGTGGGGGTGGGGCTGGGGCCCCATTCCGGACTGGCTCCGGTGGGGCGGGGGCAAAGCCACCGCGGGGAACGTCAAAGCCATACGCGGCGAACGCCGCGTGTGGCTTGTGGCCCCTCCCGGACTCGAACCGGGATGTCTCTTGCGGAGACGGAGGATTTTAAATCCCCTGCGTTTGCCATTTCGCCAAGGGGCCCAGTAGGCGGCGAATCCATTTCTATCATGCGCGTGACGGGGATGGCTCAATCGCGCACGACGACCCACGTGCCATCGCCACGGGCGGAGTGCCACCCCTCGGGCAGCGCGGGTGTCGTCCAGTCGAAGAGTCTGCGCGCGTCGAGCGGAGCCAAGGCCACGCCCGGCCCGGCGGCCGGCGAGCCCCATGAGGTCATCCACCACCCCGCAAAAAGCGCGATTGGCTCGATGGCATCGGAGGTGTCGGATGCCAGCATGACCTCGGGCACCTCGGCCTTCG
>JBBSDY010000143.1:0-8019 GCA_038240245.1 Polyangiales bacterium | reverse complement strand
GCTCGCGCTCGGTGCCTGCGGCCCCGCACGAGAGAGCACGACCGAGCGCGCATCCCTCATCATTTCTGGCGTGACCAGTCCCTCCCCTGACGACGATGCGGTCGTGCTCCTACGTCACCTGGCAAGTGCGACCGAAACGATTTGCTCGGCCATCCTCGTCGCTCCGAACCTGGTCGTCACCGCGCGCCACTGCGTGTCGTATGGCATCGAGGGGACCTACCAATGCAGCGTCACCGGCGAGCTCGTCGAGGGTCCGGACGGCGGTGGGCACATCGGTGCGGACGTGCCTGCGGCTGCCATCGAGATCCATGTCGGCGAGGTGGCAAGCGCCTCGCCTGCTGCGTTCGGCAA
Source organism: Polyangiales bacterium (assembly GCA_038240245.1). GTDB lineage: Bacteria > Myxococcota_A > Polyangia > Polyangiales > Polyangiaceae > DASWDH01. The sequence continues at coordinate 7,668 of JBBSDY010000143.1, read as the reverse complement.
GCAAGTCGTCTCGACGCTGTCGCTGACGAGCTGCATCGACGATCTCGCCTTCGTCGTGCTCGACCAGCCGCTCAAGGCGACTGCTTCGAGCATACGGTTGGGCAAGCAGACGCGCCCCGGGGAAAGCGTCACACTCATCGGCTATGGCAAGCAGGACAACGGTCCGCTCGACTGGCATACGAACCCGCGCAAGAAGCTCCTCGGTCCAACCATCGCCGCCGTCGGCCCCGATTCAGCACAGGGGGGCGTGCCGATGTTGGTGCCCCGCAGCTTCGAGATCAAAGGTCCAAGCGCATGTGAGGGAGACAGCGGCGGTCCCGCCTTGTCGCAAAAGACGGGCGCGCTGGTGGGGACCTATTCCAACAAGAATAGTGGCAACTGCACGAACCCCGACATCGTCCACACCTATGTGAACATCTCCCCTTTCGAACGGCTTGCGCTTCAGGCCTTTGCCGCAGCGGGCGCCGAACCGCTGCGCGAGGCGCCCGGACTGCCGATGGGAGACGTCTGTCAGGAAGCGGACGACTGCGAGCGCGGTGACTGCGCAACCGGCAGTGACGGCACATTGCGCTGTACGGTCGCGTGCGGCTCGGTGGCCCCCTGCCAGGCTGGCTACTCGTGCGTTGCAGTTGCAGACGCGGGTGGAAAAATCTGCATGCAGGATGCACCACCGAGCTGCCCGTGCGGCGCGCCCACTTGCGCCGCTTGCGACGCCGGCAGCTTGGCTCCCGTTCCCGCGCCCAACGACGGCGGCTGCACACTCGTGCGTGGGCAAAGTCGACCAGGTGTCTGGCAGGGAGCGTGCCTTGCAGCGCTCGCCGCGCTGGCTCGTCGCCCACGCTCGCGAGGGCCACTCACTTGCAGACGAGCGTACTCCCGCCGTCGGGCGAGCAGTCGTTGCCCGACGTGCATTCGCACTGCAGGGTGATCGGGTTGCAGTGGCTGGTGGGCGAGGCGCAGTCGTTATCCGAAGCGCATTCGCAACGTCGGGTCGTCGCGTTGCAGATCTTACCCCCCCGCGAGACGGTGCAGGTGTTCGTGCAAGCGCCCCCGTCGGCGGCGCAGGTGATCGTGCACGGGCCCTGGCACTGGCCTCGCCGCAGATCGCAGGTGGTGGTCAGTCTGGCGCAAACGCTGACCGTCGAGCTACCATCGTGCTTCATGACGGTGTAGCTGCTCGCATTTCCCACGCAGCTCAGCGTCCCGCTCTTCGTGCTGTCAAACGCGCAGAAGCCAGCCCCTCCGATGTCCACGCAGTAGTCTCCGAATATCGGGCCGCAGTCTCCATCGACCGTGCAGCTCTTGGACCAAACGCTCGCCCCGGCGATGCACGGCAAGTCGTCGATGCAGCTCACACAGCGATGCGTGGCGGGCTCGCAGATCGGTTTGTAGATCGATGTGCCGGGGCGGCAGTCGTCGGTGATCACACAGCCCGATGCGCAGATCTTCGAGATCGGCGGCCCGTCGTCGTCGGCATCCGCGATTGCGTCGTCCGATGTCCCGTCTACGGCCAATGTTTCACTCGAAACGTCGCTCGAGGGCTCGCTCGCCGCGTCGCCGGCCGAGTCCGCGCTCCCATCAACGTCGGGCCTCGCGACGGCACCGTCGCTGGCGACGTCGGCGCTCGAATCGGGCGAGGCCGTCGCGCCGCCCATCCCCCCGCTTGCAGTCTGGCCCGTGCCACCCTGACCCGAGTCGGGATGAGCACTCGTTCTATCGCCTGCAACCGCGCTGTCGCTAGCTCCAACTGCGATCACGTCGTCGTCGCCACAGCCGGCTGCTGCGCAGGCACCCACCACCAAGAAGGCCGTCCAGCGGCCGCCGCGTCCCACGCTTGCCCCTAGCGCCGACCGTCGAGCGGATCGCTCGGTTTCGTGTCGACCGCCGCGGGCTTGTCGGGTTTGGGCGCCGCAGTTTTTTCTTCACGCTTGGGCGCAGGGACCTTCTCGGCCGGTGCTGCTGGGCGCGCCGGAAGCGCTGGACCAGCTGGCTTCGGCGGCGGGGCAACTGCTTGCATCGCTGCGGTGGACGCGGCAGCGTCGCGTACCGCCGACAGCTCGGCGCCCGCTTCTCGAGCCTCGATGGCGATCGATTTCTCGATGGCGGTCGGTGGCAGGATCGCCACCGGCGGCGGCTCGGATATCGCCGGCATCCCGATCGATGACCCCGACGTCGCCGTCACCGAAGCATCCGTGGGCGTCGAGCGTGCGCGAATCGTGTTCCCCAGGGCCCCGGCGAAGGCCATCGCCGCGCCGCCGGCCGTAATCGCCGCGACGAGGCGCGTCCGCGATTGCCGCGTTCCGGCTTGCGAGCTCCCCCACCCCGCTGCGGTATTCTTGGGCCTGTCGTCGAGCCTGTCGTCCGGGGTCGTCGGAGCATTGCCCGACTCGAGCGTCGGGCCGTCGCTCGGCCACGCCGAGGGTTTCGGCTTGCTGTTGCCGCGATCTTTGGCACTTCGCAAGATCGCCGAGATGCGATTGAACGCCGCCTCGCCCGTTTGAGGCGAGAAAGGTTTGAGCGCCAGCGCGAGCTCGACGACGTCGGCGTACCGCCGGCTCGGCTCTTTGGCGAGGCACCTCGAAACGACCGTCTGCAGACCGTCGGGAACATCGAAGCGTGACGACCGCATTTCGGGCGGCTCATCGCTCACCACGGCGGCCAGGATGGCCATCGGTGTCTCCGAGGCAAACGGCGGCGTACCGGTCAGAAATTCGTGCAGGATGATGCCGAGCGACCAGATGTCCGAGCGCGTGTCGACCGTCTTGGGCTTGCGCACCTGTTCGGGTGACATGTAGTGCGGCGAGCCCATGATGCCCTGGGTGGACGTGAGCGATGGCTGACTCGGCTGCCCCTCCATGATGAGCGCCTTGGAGATGCCAAAGTCGAGGATCTTGATGAGGTCGGAGCCGTCCGATTTGCGGGTGATGAAGAGGTTGGCTGGCTTGAGATCGCGGTGGACGATGCCGACCGCGTGTGCCTCGGCGAGCCCCTCGCACACCTGCAGGACGTAGTCGATCGCCTCGCCCACCGGCAGCTTGTGGCGCTCTTCGAGCTCTTTTGCGAGGTCCTTGCCCTCGAGAAACTCCATGACCATGAAAGGCGTGCCGTCGTCGAGAGTTCCTACGTCGAGGACCCGCACGATGTGCTCGCTGCGAATGCGGACCGCGGCGCGCGCCTCGCGCAAGAAACGAGCGACTGCGTCCTCGTTTTCCGTAAGCTCGGGAATGAGGATCTTGATGGCCACCTGCTGATCGAGCTGCAGATGGCGGGCGGCCACGACGTAGCCCATCCCACCTTTTCCGAGCGTTTTTTCGACCTTGTACTTCGCCGCCAGGATATCGCCGATTACGACCACGGCTTGACATCCTACCATCTTGCCGGGCGCCGTCAGCCAGAGAGCGTGGTCCCTCCGCACGAAGAGTTACGCGCCGAGGACGAACTCCTACCCTGGACCACAGGCCCAGGCCCTCGAATTGACTCGAGAACGACAAAGAAATCGCGGTCCCCCTGTTTTGTTCTCTGGGCTATTGACCGCGTTCGGGGTTATCATGGCCCGCGCTATAGTCTCGTGCGCCCGCTGGGGAAGAGCACGCCCCGAAGGAGTCGTATCTATGATGAACCGGACATTGACCGCCCTGTCGCTTCTGGCTCTTGGGATGTCGGTCGGCTGCTCGACGAAGGGCACGGGCTCCCCCGAGAGCACCGGGCAGCTCGAACTGGCGATCACCTCCGCGCCCGATGATGGCACCTGCATCCAGGTTATGGTGGGGGGCACCAGGGCCACCGAGCGCGACGTCGACGTGAAGCCGGGGCAAGACACGGTTCTGTCCCTCAGCGGCCTGCCCATCGGCGCGGTCACGGTCACGGTCAACGCCTATGCCGGCAAGTGCGAGGTGCTCACGGCAAACTCAACCCCGACCTGGGTGGGCGATCCGGTCACCACCACCCTTCTCTCGGGCGTGCTCGGCAAGCTCACCGCTCTCCTGCATCGAAACGGCCGCCTCGCGCTGGCCGTCGACTTCGACAACGCGGCCTCGTTCTTCAGCCCCAAGTGCCTCGAGTGCCTGAACTCCAGGTGCCAAGAGCCCCTCAAGGGCGGCTGCGAATCCCTGGTGGGCAGCGCCGCCGAAGGTCCCGCGACGGGCGTCTCCAAGAAGCAGCTCTGCAACGAGACCCTCGGGTGCGTGGTCAGCACCAAGTGCGGCACCAGCGATCTCTCCACATGCTACTGCGGTGACGTGCCGGGCACCGCCTGTGTCGACGAAGGCGTGGGCAACGGTCGCTGCAAGCTGGCCCTCGAGCGGTCCTACGAAGCCGTGCAGCCGCTCGACGTTCCGGTCCGCTTCCACGACGCAACCTTCGCCGGCGGCGTCGCGATGAACCTCCTGGCCTGCGCCTTCGAAAACTGCGACGTCTGTCCGTAAAGTCGTCACGCCGCCCCAACGCAGCCGCGCGCGCTGTACCGACACATCAAAGGCAAAAGGCCCCCCGAGCCGTAGCTCGAGAGGCCTTTGACCGCGTGCTCGCGCAGGCTACTTCAGGTCGATGGTCTGCACTCCCCAGTGCCCGCTGGCCAGGAAGATCTGATCGCCCTGTCGGGCCATCGAGTTCGAGCCCCATCCCAGCGTGCGCACCGTCTGGTCGAACTTGGGGGCGGTGTCCGACAGCTTGTAGATGTCGATGCCGTCGCCACCCCAACCCGAGGTGAGCAGCGCGCGGTCGCCCTCGACGCCGAGCAGCCAGCCCCAGCCCTTTTCGGCCTGTGAGACGCCGAAGGTGATGTTCTTCGGGTTGCCGAGGTTGAGCTGCCACAGTCGAACGAAGCTCTGGTTGTACTTCTCGTCGGCGTACTGTTGAACGGACATGTACGCCTTGTCGCCGCGAATGAACGTGCTGCCGACGTAGCCGGGGATGGCGACGGCCGACTGCAGGTAGGCCTTGTCACCGCTCAGCTTGAGCACGTCGAACTCGTTGGCGCCGTGGTCGTTGTACCAGCGGTAGTCGATTGTGTAGATGGTGTTGGGATCGGTCTCTGATCCGCCCACCAGCATACCGGGCACGTTGATCTTGGCGCCGATCTTGGGAGCGTTGGGATCGCTCAGGTCGATGCGGTCGAGGTAGTACTTGACGATGTAGTCGCCCTGGTTGTTCGACTGCGTCGGGTTCTTGAGCCACTCGTAGTGCGTGGTGTAGAGCGTGTCGCCGATGGCCCGCATGTCGCCCCACCACGTGTCGCGATCGTGCGTGATGACGGTCGAGGCGAGGTTGGGCGCGTCGGGGTTGGCGAGGTCCATCACCCACAGCGACTGGTAGGCATCGACGTACTCGTTGTTGGGACCGTACTGCGGCACCCAGCGGCGGAACGCGAGCTTGTCGCCGCCGACCTGCACCACGTCGGCGCCGTAGTACCAGTCGTAGATGTAACAACCGCCGAAGCCGCCGTAGTACCAGTAGTAGTTCTCTTGAAAGTCGGGCATTGCCTTCTTGCCGCGAAGCACTGGCTTGCCGTCCGGGCCCGAAAAGTCGATGACCTGGATCTGCTGGCCCCATGCGTAGCACTTGGGCGCCGTGGCCCCGGTGCCGCCGGCGGGAGCCGGGCCCGGATCACCCTTGCCGACGTAGACGCCGCCGTTCAAGCATGGCGTCTCGCGTCGCACACTGCTGACGACATACGAGAGCTTGCCGTTGTGGAAGACCTGCGAGTTGACGCCGTCGATGTTGATCTCGGCGATGGCCAGCTCGGACTTGTTTTCCTCGGCGTCGGCGATGGCGAGCACCCGAAGCTCGGAGTGGTCCTGGTCGTTCTCGTACCACCAGTCGCTCGAGAGCTGGGCGATGGTGCCGTTGCTGCTCGGGCGCGCATCGATGACGTTGCGCGCGAGCGGCAGCTCGTAGGTGATGGCCGGCGCGTTGTGGACCGTGTAGTCGACGACGGCGAGGGACAGATCGCTGAGCGAGAGCAACCGCGTGGGTGACGCGGCGCCGTCGCCCTTGGCAAAGATGCCGCGCTCGACCCAGCCCTTGGTGCTGGCGGTGCCCGATTTGGTGACGCCCAACGGGGTGAACTCGATGAGCTGCAGGCCGTTGTTGTACTTGTCATAGCCCGGGCTCCAGCCGCTGAACGGCAGAACCACGAGCCCGTCGGCGTTGCTCTTGGTGAACGCCTTGAACGTGCCCGCCGCGGGCGTCCATGCCCAGCCCTCGCCGAACGTTGCCGGTGCGCCGAGCAACGCGGGCTGCGCCGGATTGCTGACGTCAATGTAGCTGAGCGAGATCTGGCTTCCGTAGACGCCCGATTGCGGATTGTAGGCGTCGTTGCCCAGCGCGAAGAGCCGGGTGCCATCACCCGACGGCGTGAAGTTCCACACGGTGCCCGGAATGCTGGTCTGTCCGGCGAGCTTGGGCGCCTTGGGATCGCTCAGGTCGAACACCTGAATGGGCGTCTTTCCGTCGCTGCCGTTGCCGTTGTAGTAGCCATCGCTCGGCGCGAGGTACATGCGCCCGATGCCAGGGTCCAGCGGAGTCGCCTTGTCGAAGCGGGCCGCCGGCGACCACCCGTTGCCGACGATGGGCAGGCTCGACAGCGCCGCGGGCGCGCTGGGATTGGTGAAGTCGGCGGTGACCAAAACATAGTTCGTGGTTGCGCCATTGTTCTCGGTTTGCCGCCCGAGGAGGTGCGCCGTCTTGCCGTCGGCAAAATCCAGGTTCCAGCGCCCGTTGTCGGTGCCCCAGTCGGGAACGTTGCCGTTGAAGACGAGCTCGCCGCGCATCGTGATTTTGCCACCGGGATCGCTGATGTCCATGTAGTCGAGGGCCATCTGCGTCGGCGCAAAGTACTGATTCGGGTTGTTGCTGGGCGGCTGCACGTTGTGCGCGAACATGATCGAGCTTGGCGTCACGTTGAAGACGCCGCCGTAGCCGGGCGCCCGAACGCTGCTGACCTCCTTGATGACGCCGCCGGCAAAGCTCACCGACGAGACGACCACGTTCGACTGGTTGCTGCTGCTCGAGACCCCGGTGCTCACCCCGAAGCTGTTGTCCCAGCCGTAAAGCCACGGATATTCCTCGCTGACCGCGTAGAGCACCGTACCGACGACGCGCGTGTCGCGGACCCAGCCGCCGAGCCGCGCTTCGCCGAGGATCTTGATGCTGTCGGGATCGTTGGCATCGATGCCGCGCACGATCGATCCGTGAAACGGCGAGCCGTCGTCCATGTGGCCGTACCAGTCGGCGACCACCACGGTGGCCACGCCCTGGTGAACGACCATCTCGACCGGGCTTCCGAAGATCGGCGAGCGCCCGATGAGCCGCGGGTGATCGATCTGCGAGATGTCGAAGATCATGAGGCCGCGGTAGCCGTTCAAGTAGTAGAGCCGGTTGCCCTCCACGCGGTAGAGATCGGTCTCTTCGACCGTTCGTGGGGCTGCCGAAGACGCGCCGCCCGTCTTGCTACCGGCGTTGGCCGTGGGCGCAGCCGTGTCCGCGGCTCCCGGGCCGCCGGCGCCAGTGCTCCCGGAAAGGGATGCGTTGCGGCCGAAGCTTTGCCCGGGAGGCGACGAGGAAAAGTCGCTCTGTCCCTCGATCCTGTCCGTGCCGCCTGTGCTGCCCGTGCTCGAGCTGCATGCGGCCGTGCCGCACGCCGTCGCGAGGAGCACGGCGAGCGCCGCG
>JBBSDY010000142.1:0-8022 GCA_038240245.1 Polyangiales bacterium | reverse complement strand
GCCACCGGCGCCGAGGTCGACTATGCCGCGCGCACCGCACACACCCACTTCACGACGTCGAAAGGCGTCCCCGGATCGCGTGCTTCGGGCGAGAACGAGATCCCAGGCTTTGGCGGATGGAATCTCAAGAAGTTCAAAACGCTCCACGAGGTCATTGCGGCGGGCCTGCTCGACATGTGGAACGAGGGTCCAGGTGGCGGTCACTACGAGAACATCAAGAGCACCAAGTTCACTCAGGTGGGTTGCGGGGCTTTCGTCGCTGCCAATGGCGACGTGACCGTCACCATGGACTACACCAACTGAGCGACCGACCAGGCGGTGCTCGCGACGGCTACGCGGCGCCTGCGTCGCCGACGAGTCGCACATCGACCTTGAGGGGCTCGATTCCCCAGATCTCGGTCGCATAACCCCGGATGGTGTCATCGCTCGAGAAATGACTCGCGCCGGCGATGTTGAGAACCGAGCAACGCGCCCATGCCGAAGGGTCGCGGTAGAGCTGGGCGGCTCGCGCTTCGCAGGCCACGAACGAGTCGAAGTCGGCGCAGATCATGTACGGATCGTAGTGGCGCAGGTTGTCGACGATGGGCCTGAACCTCTCATTCTCTCCATAGCTGAAGAAGCCGGACTCGATGAGGGACACCGCCTCTTGCAACACCGGGCTTCGGTCGAGGTACTCGCCGGGTCGGTAGCCGCGTGCGCGAAGCGAATTGACCTCGTCGGTATCGAGACCAAAGAGAAAGAAGTTGTCGGAGCCCACCTCGTGGCGGATCTCGACGTTGGCCCCGTCGAGGGTTCCCAGGGTCAGCGCGCCGTTCAAGGCGAATTTCATGTTGCTCGTTCCCGAGGCCTCTTTGCCAGCGGTGGAGATCTGGAGCGATAGATCCGCGGCGGGGATGATGGATTGCGCCAGGGACACGCCGTAGTTGGGGATGAATGCCACGGCCAGTTTGCCGCGAACGGCAGGGTCGCTGTTCACGACGGCTGCGATGTCGTTGAGCAGCTTGATGTGAAGCTTGGCCATCGCGTAGCCGGGGGCTGCTTTGCCGGCGAAAATGTAGGACCGCGGAACGAAGTCGGCATCGGGATCACGCTTGAGGGCGGCGTACTGGGCGACGATGTTGAGCGCGGCCAGGAGCTGGCGCTTGTACTCATGGAATCGCTTGATTTGTCCGACGAACATCGATGAGATAGGCAGCTCGACGCCGGTGCGCACCAGGACGATCTTGGCGAGGTCGACCTTGTTGGCGAGCTTGACGCGCATGATGTCGTTCTGAAAATCGCCGTCGTCGGCGAAGGCGGCAATGGCGCGCAGCTTGCGTAGGTCGCGGTCGATCCACTCCGGGCCGATGCGTGACGAGATGAGCTGCGTGAGGCGGGGGTTGGCATAGAGCACCCACCGCCGCGGCGTGATGCCGTTGGTCTTGTTGCTGAAGCGCTCGGGCCATAGCTCCCAAAAATCGCGGAGCAAATCGCTCTTGACGAGATCGGTGTGCAGCTTGGCGACGCCGTTCACGCTGTGCGATCCGACGGTGGCGAGGTGCGCCATGCGCACCTGCTTGTTGCCGCCTTCTTCGATGATCGACATTCGCGAAAGGCGGTCGGCGTCGCCCGGCCAACGCGTGTGCACCTTGCGCAAGAAGCGATGGTTGATTTCGTAGATGAGCATGAGGTGGCGCGGGAGAAGCCGCTCGAAAAGATCGACCGGCCAGCGCTCGAGGGCCTCGGGAAGCAAGGTGTGGTTGGTGTACCCAAAGGTTGCTTCGGTGATTGACCAGGCATGATCCCAGGCCAGCCCTTCCTGGTCGATGAGCACCCGCATCAGCTCGGCCACGGCGATGGACGGATGTGTGTCGTTCAGCTGGATTGCCACCTTGTCGGGAAAGGCGTCGAACGAGTCGTGCCGCCGCTTGTACTTTCGGACGATGTCGGCAATCGAGCAGGCCACGAAGAAATATTGCTGCTTGAGGCGCAGGGCCTTGCCCTCGTCGCTTTGATCGTTGGGGTAGAGGACCTTGGAGATGTTCTCGGTGTCGATTTTCTCCTCGACTGCGCGGCGAAAGTCGCCCTCGTTGAAGAACTGGAGGTCGAAATCGCGGGTGGCCCGCGCCGCCCACAGGCGCAGCGTGTTCACGGTGTCGGTTCCGTGTCCGACGATGAACGAGTCATAAGGCAGCCCCACCACGGTGCGCGCGTCGACCCAGTCGTAGCGGGTACGTCCGGATCCGTCTTGCCGCGAGTCGACCCGTCCGCCTAGCCTTACTGTCTGAACGTCTTCGTGCCGGGGCAGCTCCCATGCGTTGCCGAGCGCGAGCCAGTTGTCGTGCCGCTCGATCTGCCGCCCGTCATCGAATTGCTGCTCGAACATCCCGAAGTCGTAACGGATGCCGTATCCTGCGGCCGGGAGCTCGAGGGTGGCGAGCGAGTCCATGAAGCAGGCCGCCAGGCGCCCGAGCCCGCCGTTGCCGAGCCCCGGATCTCCTTCGCTATCCAAGATCTGGCCCAGATCGAAACCGCGTTCGGCGGCCAGCGTTTGCGCCGCTGGATATAGGCCCAGATTCAGCAGACACAAGCCGAGGCTACGACCGGTCAGGAACTCCGACGACAGGTAGTAGGCGCATTTCACGTCGCGCTCGAGGTACGTGCGTTGCGTTGCGAGCCAGCGATGAACGAGCCTATCGCGCACGGTGAGCGCGAAGCCCTGGTAGAGGTCGAACGCCGAAGCGTCGCGTAGCTCCTTGGCGCAGGTGTGCACCACGTGATCGAGAACGTCGCGCGAGAACGCTGCGGCCTCGATGCTGCCGCGCCTCGAGCCGACCGGGCGCAAAGCGCGTTCTTTTTCCGTCGCCGTGGTGGTGGGCGCGTCGATGACCACGATTCCGAGGGGCTCTTCTTGCATCTGGCCACGAGGATGGCCCTGCCGCATGACCGGCAGGTTTCCGGAAGCGCTCAGCCAGGTAACTGGAGCTACGCTCTCGGCGTGCCAGGTCGGGCGCGGGGGGCTAGTATCGGTGCAAGGAGACTTCCAGTGAACCTTTCACGACGTACCTTTCTCGAAGCGCTCGTTGTCGTCGCCGGCACCATCGAGGGCTGCTCGAGCAGCAACGCCGGTCCTGCCGCTTCTCCCGTCGAAGATGGCACGCGGTATTTCCCGCAGTCGATCGCCTCGGGAGATCCGCGGCCCGACGGTGTCGTGCTGTGGACTCGCATCGTCGACGACACCGCACCCGGTGATCGGACCCTCAGCCTCGAGGTCGCCACCGCTGCTGACTTTCAGAGCCTGGTCGTGCAAAAGAAGGATCTCGTCGCCCTTGGCCTGCACGACAACGCCATCAAGGTGAAGGTCACGGCCCTCGACGCGCGCACGACCTACTTCTATCGCTTCGTCTACGAGTCGGGCGGCAAGCGATTCGCGTCGAAAACGGGGCGAACGAAGACCGCGCCCGCGCCGACGGACGATGTGCCCGTGAAGTTCGCCGTCGCGAGCTGCCAGGATTTCGGAGGTCGCTACTACAACGCGTGGCACCACTTGACGGAGCTCGATCTGGATCTCGACTGCGTTCTGTTCGTTGGCGACTACATCTACGAGACGACCGGCGATCCGAGCTTCCAATCATCGGGTGGGCCCCGCGCGGTGTCGTTCAGCGATACGACGGGTGCCATCACCTTGGAGGCCTCCGGCGCGACCTACTTCGCGGCGCAGTCGGTCTCGAACTACCGGGATCTCTACAAGACCTTTCGCTCCGATCCTTTTTTGCAAAAGGCGCATGAGCGCTACCCGTTCGTCTTCATCTGGGACGATCATGAATATTCCGACGATTGTCACGGGGCGACCGCCACCTACACCGACGGAAGAGTCGACGAGACGAACGTGGATCGGCGCCGTAACGCCGAATTGGCCTATTTCGAGTATGTGCCGCTCGACATCCCCGAGGCACCCGCGGGCGTGATCGACGTCGACGGACTGCCCCGCTACCCCGACTCGCGCATCTACCGCGATCTCGGATTCGGTAAGCACGTTCGTCTCTTACTGGCCGACTACCGGACGTACCGGCCGGATCACTTGATCCCCGAGGACGCCTATCCGGGAGCCGTCGTGATGACCCAGGATGCGCTGACGGCGGCCGGGATCGCCGACGCTTTTGCTTCGGACACGTTCGCCTACGTGGACATCGATCTTCCCGACTACGGGCTGGCCAAGACGCTTTTGGGCGTGGCCTACCAGCAGCTTGCGGTGGCGGCGGGCCTCGACGAAGCGGCAGCCAAGGCGCGCGCCGCGGACGCCGTCAAGGGTCTCCTCGCGCTGGCGTATGTGAATGCCGTCCTCACCAACCCTGCCGTGGGCCTGGCGCCGATTGCCGCGACTGGACTTTCGCGCGGCCTGGCGTGGGTGCACATGGGCAAGCGCGATCTGTTTTCGGCTCCAGGATCACGCTACGTCGTGATCAAAGACGCGCTCGACGCCTATGCGGCTTACAAATACGCGGCGACCGCGGGGGCGAGTGAAGATGTTTACGGCGCGGCCCAAAGCGCGTGGCTCGACGCTGCGCTGACGGCGCCCGAGACGTGGAAAGTACTGGTGAGCTCGGTGTCGATGACGTCGCTCGTCTTCGATCTGCGCGCCAAGACCGATCTACCCGATCCGTTCTTGCAGACGCGTTTCTATCTCGATGCCGACCAGTGGGACGGCTTTCCCTATCGACGCCGCGAGCTACTTGGCAAGCTCGCCGGGGTCGCGGGCTCCAAGGCATTGGTCGTGGCTGGAGACATCCACGCGTCGTTTGCATCCGTCGAAGAGGGCGTGGCCTGCCTGACCGGGCCAGCCATCTCGTCGGAGACCATCCAGGCGGGCGCGGCACAAGTCACCGTTGCCGCAGGCTTCGATGCCGCGAGCTCGATCTACCGCTATGTCGTCACCGAGATCGATGCGACGTTCAAGGCAGGCAATCCCGGCATGGCGTTCTCCAACACCGACGGGCACGGTTTTTTGGTCGTCGAGGTTCGCGCCGACGACGCCATCGCCACGTTTTACGCGCTTCCGAGCTCGGAGGTGAAGGTCGACTACGCCGAACGTTCGCAGGATCTCGTGGCGAAATTCACCGCCACGAGGTTCCGGGTCGTCCCCGGAGTGATCAGCGCGATGTGAGGACGACCTCCAGCGCGACTGCGACCGCTACTTCTTTGCGTTTTCCCAGACGCCGATGGCAGCGCCCGTGGGATCGAGGAGCACGGCGAATGCGCCCATCTCGGGAATCGGCGTCTTGTCCTTCATGACTTTGCCACCGAGCTGCTTTGCCTTGGCCACCGCGTCATCGACGCTGTCGACCTGCACGTAGGGCAGCCATGCGGTCGGGATCTCGGGGCTAGGCTTGCCCATCATCCCGCCACCAGGGCCGCCTTCGGCTTTGAGCATCGTGTACGTGCCGCCCGGCATCGGCGCGTCTTCGAGCGACCAGCTAAATAGCTTGCCGTAGAACTCCTTGGCCTTGCCCAGGTTGTCGGTGGCGAGCTCGATGTGAACGAACGGATTGCCCATGGTGCTTTCTCCTTGGATTCGGAGCCCAGTGGTAGGGGTGCTGCCCATCGGGTGCAACCGGACCATGGTCCGTCGCGTGTGACTGATATTTTCCGCTGGCGCTTGCCGCCATCGGTGCCAGCCGTGCCTAGCGGAACGATGGACAGCTCCAAACCGAACCATGGATAAGATCGGGATCGTCCGATAGGGCACCCTTAAAAGCCCCCCCACGAGGTTTTCCATGCGCCCTTTCTTGATGCTCGGCTTCGCTTTGATTCTGTGCTTGGCCGGCTGTAGCGCGGCGAGCAACGATGCATCCGGAGACGACTCTGTCGATCCCACCGGGGTCGGCGGTGATGGTACGAGCCCCGGCTCGGGCGGCGCGTCCGGCGGGACGGCCGGATCGACGGTGAGCTCGACGGGCGGAGGCAGCAGCAGTGACAGCGGGGTTGCCAAGGGTGGGAGCAGCAACGGTGGAAGCAACTCGCCGGGGACCGGCGGTACCTTGATGATGGCCGTCGACAGTGGTCCTCCGATGCCAAGCAACGGGTGCGGCATGCCCCCCATTCTGGCGCCCAAGGACGCGCAAAATACGGGCTGGCCTTACTTCTGGACACCGAAGAACCCGGCCGCTCCTGCCAAGGGTGAAGTGCCGCCCCTGACCATCAACGGAAAGCTTCGCACCTTCAGCGTGTACGTTCCCGCCAGCTACGACAAGAATCATCCCTACCCCGTCTACTTCTCCTTCCACGGCTGCGGCGGTGGCAGCTCTCCCACCAGCTACATCGCTTCCTCGAAGGACAAGGCGATTGTCATTGCGCCCCAGGGCCTCGCTGGCTCGTGCGGAGGCAGCACGACCGGTTGGCTCAGCGGGAAGAACAGCGAGGACTACCAATTTTTCGACCAGATGGTCCAGTACCTGGAGACCGGGTTCTGCATCGACAAGAGCAAGATCTACGCGTCGGGTCACAGCCACGGTGCTTACTTCGTCGGCAACCTCGGGTGCTGGCGCGGCGACGTCTTGCGCGCGATCGACCCGCAATCGGGTGGTCCGGCGACGATGACCGACTGCGTGGGCAAGGTGGCGTACATCGGGCTTCATCACGAGATGGATCCCACCGTCAAATTCACCGACGGCATCGCACTTCGCGATCAGTTCGCCAAGGCCAACCACTGCAAGACGACCACCACGCCGATGTCGCAGGCTCCCTGCGTTCAGCTCGATGGCTGCGACCCTGGATACCCCGTGGCGTGGTGTCCCATCACCGGCCCGATGATCTTCACCAACCCCCCTGCGCCGCCGCAGGATGTGGGTCCGCACAACGTGTGGGCGTGGGGACCGACGGGCGATGTCATGTGGAACTTCTTCTCCACGCTTCCGGCGAAGTAGCTCTACGGAAACTGCACGGTCGATGGGACGACCGTGCCCGGCTGAAACCCGGTGAACGTCGGGGTGACCGCCTGGTCGCTGCGCCTTATGCTTGCGCCGGGGGATCTCGCGGGTGCGTGGGCCATGCTAGCATCGCGGGTCCGCGCGCGTGACGTCCCCCGATGTCGAGCAAGTTCAAGTCGTCTACGACGCCGACGCAGGGTGTCCGGGGCGGGCAAAGTTCGTCGAAGAGATCATGGCGCGCACGCGGAAAGTCGCGGTGGCCGGGGGGGGCATACCAAGCGAACGTTCGTGGTCACCGTGCGAGCGACGGCCGCCGGCTTCTTGGGCAAGCTGGAAATCCAGGTGGGCGGGCCTCCAGCCACGACGCGCGAGATCAATGGGCAGAGCTGCGCGGCGGTCGTGTCGGCAGTGGCGCTGGTGGCCGCACTGGCCGTCGATCCCGAGTCGTTGCGAGGCGACGCGCCGGGCAAGGCATCTGAGCCGCGTGACGAAAAGCCTCCACCCCCTGCTGCCAACAGCCCGGCGATGGGGCCAGCCGCCGCCTCGTCGCTCCCATCCCCGCCGGCGCCGCACGAGAATCGCAACTGGCAATGGGCGATGGGGGCGAAGGCCGAGGGCAACGCGGTCATCGCACCACAGCTTTCGTTCGGAGGCGGAGCCTTCATCGAGCTTGCCCCGCGGGACGACAATGCCGCGTCGCTCGTCGGATCGGTCGGTGTCGAGGCAGTGCGCATAGGGGCCCACTACGCCGTGTCGCGCAGCATCGACGAGGCTCCCGGGACGGCCCACTTCGACTGGGCCGCCCTCAGCTTCGAGGGTTGCCCCTTTCGAGCTCGATGGAGGCGTGCCGAGATCGACACCTGCGCCGCGCTCGACGTCGGGCTTTTGCGTGGTCACGGCGAGGGCGTTTCGGCACCACAGACCCTCGTGCAGCCGAAGGACCCGACTCGCTTGTGGCTAAGCGTGGAGCCGCTTCTGCGCGTAAAGTGGACGTTTTTCCGCTCCTGGTTCGCCGATGCCAGTGGTTCGTTGGCGATCCCCCTTCGGCGCGACACGTTCGTTTTCGACCAACCTGCGCCGTCGCAATCGCTGGTGTTTTACGAGGCCCCGAAGGTGG